>DAIQQT010000054.1:0-10864 GCA_036786685.1 Trichlorobacter sp. | reverse complement strand
GCCCTGAAAAAGGCTCGTGAGGCCTGCAAGGCAACGGGGCTGCCGACACTGGCTGATGACTCAGGGCTGGTAGTGGATGGACTTGGCGGTCGTCCCGGTGTGTTTTCAGCCCGTTTTGCAGGGCCTGATGCGGACGACGCCGCCAACAACAGTAAACTGCTGCAGGAGGTGATTGGCCTGAATCAGGCAGAACGCAGTGCAGCCTTTGTCTGCAGTATGGCCTATGTCAGTCCTGATGGTGTTGAGCAACTGTTTGAAGGCAGGGTAGGGGGCAGTATTATTGACCAACCCAGGGGAGAACATGGGTTTGGGTATGATCCGCTCTTTCTGGTGAATGGTTATCAGCAGACCATGGCAGAACTGCCGCTTGAAGAAAAAAACCGGATCAGTCACCGTGGCCAGGCCCTGCAGGCCTTTAAGCAGTACCTTGCTGGAGCATAGATGACCACCTACCTGATGAAACGGATAGCCATGCTGGTACCACTGATGCTGGGGATTACCCTGATCACCTTCACGGTTATCCATCTGGCGCCTGGCGAGCCTGTTGATATGCAGATGGCCATGAATCCCAAGGTGGGTAAAGAGGCCAGAGAACGCTTGACCAAGTTTTACGGCCTGGATAAACCGCTCCATGAACAGTATTTTACCTGGCTGGGCAAGCTGGCCAGACTTGATCTTGGTCGTTCCTTTTCCAGTGATAACCGCCCTGTGCTGGATAAAATCAAAGAGCGTCTGCCGATTACCCTTTCGCTTAATCTCGTGGCTCTGATTATTGAGTTTGGACTTGCGATTCCGATCGGGGTGCTGGCAGCTGTCCGGCGGGACACGATACTTGATAAAGGTATTACCGTTGTTGTGTTTCTGGGGTTTGCTGTGCCTACCTTTTGGTTGGCCCTGCTGTTGATGTACTTCTTTGGTGTTAAACTTAACTGGCTGCCGATCTCAGGACTGCATACGCTTGGTTATGAGTCGTACAGTTGGCTTGGGCGACTCTGGGATCTTACGAAACATTTGATACTTCCAATCTGTGTTGCTTCATTCGGCTCCTTTGCCGGAGTTTCCCGTTATATGCGTTCAGCAATGCTCCAGGTAATCGGCCAGGACTATATCACCACAGCCCGGGCCAAGGGGCTTTCAGAACGGGTCGTGATCTGGAAGCATGCCTTGCGTAATGCCCTTCTACCGCTCATCACCCTGTTGGGTTTTTCCATTCCGGGATTGATTGGTGGAAGCGTTATATTTGAAACCATCTTTGCCATTCCCGGCATGGGACAACTCTTTTATCAAGGGGTTATGTCGCGGGATTATCCGGTGGTAATGGGGATTCTGGTCATAGGTGCGTTTCTGACCCTGCTGGGTAACCTGATCGCTGATATCAGCTATGCCCTTGCAGACCCACGAATCAGACAACAATGACAACATTTAAAACCTCATTCATAGTATCTGTTTTTTGGCCGCGACTCAGACGTAACCGTATGGCCATGGCCGGATTGATAGTGGTGCTGTTATTGTTTGCCGTATCACTGATGGCCCCTTTTCTTACCCCCTACGATCCATCTGCGATTAATGCCTGGGATGTATTGCAAGCACCTTCTTGGAAGCACTGGTTCGGTACTGATGAGTTAGGCCGGGATGTGCTGACACGGGTACTGTTCGGGGCAAGGATTTCTCTGAAAGTCGGTTTTGTTGCAGTGGGAATAGCGGTAGTCCTTGGCACTCTGATCGGTCTGGTCGCAGGATATTATGGTGGCTGGGTCGATAGTCTGTTAATGCGTTGTGTTGATATCATGCTTTGTTTTCCCTCCTTTTTTCTGATTCTTGCGGTGATCGCGTTTTTAAACCCTTCAATCTGGATCATCATGGCGGTAATCGGCCTGACCGGCTGGATGGGGGTCGCCCGTCTAGTCAGGGCTGAGGTGTTGGCTATCCGCGAAATGGACTACATCATGGCTGCCCGTTGCATCGGCTGCTCAGACCTGCGGATTATCCTGCGCCATATCCTGCCCAATGCCCTGTCTCCGGTACTGGTGGCGGCTACCCTGGGGGTTGCCGGGGCTATTCTGACGGAATCCGCCCTGTCGTTTCTGGGGATCGGTGTCCAGCCGCCAACCCCGAGTTGGGGCAATATTCTGACTTCCGGCAAGGACTATATTGAATTTGCCTGGTGGCTTTCCCTGTTCCCTGGACTTGCCATCCTGATAACTGTACTGGCCTATAACCTGCTGGGTGAGGGGATCCGTGATGCCCTTGATCCACGAACCATGAAATAATTCGGGAGTGGTATGACTGAGATTACCTTTGATCATGAAGATTTTGATTTTGAAACATTGGAAGATGAGCTAAGGGCTGATGAACAGTGTCAGAAACTACTGCAACAGTTTTATATCTGGTTGCAGCAACGTGATCTGACGCCGGAACATGCCTCAGAGCTGGCCTACAGTGCAGATTACTATCTGCGGGATTATGTGCTTGATTTCCTGCAGCGGAATGCCCTGCGTCCTCAGTCTGGGCAGGTACACTATTTTGCAGGCAACTGGTATATTACCCGTACCCTTGAACCTGAAATGGCCGTACTGGGGCGTCACCTTGAGGCGTTGGCTGCCTTGTATACCTTTATGTATGAACTGAATCTGGTGAGTGCCGAACAACGTGATCAGATGCTGCAGGAAACGACTCAGACGGATTATTATCAGCAACGGATAGAGACCTTTCTTGCCCTGGCCGGTGAAGGGTATGAAGAGTGGGATCGTGGCTGCCGACTTGCATCTGAATAAAGGAGCTACTGTAGTGAGTGCCAATAAACGACCTGATTTTGATAGCCGGGCTGCTCAGTGGGATAACCTGCCTCGCAGGGTAGCCTTGGCAAATGCTGTGGTGGAGGCGATTATTCAGGAAGCTGATCCGCAGCCAACCATGCGAATGCTGGATTACGGAGCCGGTACAGGTCTGGTGACTCTTGGGCTGCTGCCGTTGGTCAAGGAAGCGATTGCGGTTGACAGTTCACGAGGTATGCTGGAACAGCTTGAAATCAAAGCTAGTGAGGCAGGAATTGCCAATCTGCAAACCTTTTTTATTGATCTTGATGCTGAATGGCACCTGCCCAAAGGGATTGATCTGCTGGTCAGCAGCATGACCATGCATCATGTACCGGAACCAGCTACGCTTTTTGCTTACTTCAAGGAGTGTATGAATCATGGCGCACTACTGTGTATTGCTGATCTGGATCAGGAAGATGGCAGCTTCCATGATGATGCAACCGGTATTCCCCATAACGGGTTCGCCGTGGAGCAGATGGAAACCTATTTCCGTCAGGCCGGATTTGTTGAGATTAGAACGGCAGTGATTGTGACGGTGAAAAAAGAACGGGAAGGTGTTGTACAGGAATATCCGGTAAACCTGACTGTTGGAAAGCTGGTATAGCCCTGCGATTGATTGACATCTTGCTGAATTTAACTTAGAAATAACGAAGTTCTATATTATCCAGAGAGTTTCCTCAGGAGGGATGCATGTCCCAGGTGGCACTGCCTGAAACCGTTAGAAAATTGCTGGCCTCACAGCCGATTGAGCTGCCGATCTTCCATCCGGTTGCGTTAAAGCTGCAACGTATGCTGTCAGACTATGATTTTACCGTAGATGAGGTGGCACAGGTTGCCAATGAAGATCAGTCGCTGGCCAGCCAGATGCTGAAGATGGCCAACTCACCCATGTACATGGGGCGTACCAAGGTGGCCACCATCAAAGAAGCGGTTATCCGACTTGGTGCCCAACAGGTAATTAATATCGCCATTGCAGCTTCGCAGGCATCTGCCCATGCATCTGAAAATCCTGCCCTGAATTCCTATATGCAAGAACTCTGGCTACATAGCCACGGTGCCGCATTGGGTGCTCGCTGGCTGGCGCATAATTGTGGCATGCGTGGTATTGCTGATGAGATCTATCTGGCTGCACTGTTGCACGATGTGGGTAAACTATATCTGGTAAAAGCGATTGAGCGGCTGGTGAAGGCCGGTGTGATCAGCTCTATGTTTGATGAAGACCTGATTATGGAGATCTTTGAGGCGATGCATGTGGAGCAGGGCTATCGCCTGATGCAGCATTGGAACTTCCCTTCCATGTACTGTGATGTGATCAGGGATCACCATCTTGAAGAATGGGACCCAGTCAACAAGATGCTGGCCATTGTCCGCTTTGTGAACCAGGCCTGTCATCGGGTTGGGCTGGGGTTGAAAAAAGAGCCTGACCTAGCCCTTCAACTGACTCTTGAGGCAGAGGTGTTGGATATTGGTGAACTGCAGATTGCCGAGCTTGAGTCGCTTCTGATTGAGACCCGCGACGCGGAATTTTAAGTGCTAACACTACTTCTGGTGTTACGACAACTCCCCTTCAGGCTGTTCCTGAAGGGGAGTTGTCGTTTACCGGTGCTGCAACCGTCGTAAAATAGCGTAAACGGTTTCCACCAGTTCCGGGGCTCCGATCGCTTCAGCGACCTTCTCCGGCGGTGGCATCTCGGTAGATCCCTGCACAAATGCCTGTACCTTTTTTTGCAGCTCAATCACCGCTCCAGCTGCCTTTTTTCCTGCTTCTACACCTGGCTGGTGATAGGCATTGATATTGACCAGAGATGCGTACAGCCCGACAGTCCGCTCAAACAGGGCGATAAGTGCCCCTATGGTGGCAGCGTCAATCCGCTCTACGGTAATTGTCATTGATTCCCGACCGTTTTCCGACAAAGCCTGGCGGGTACCGTACAGGAAACCAAACAGGAAGTCACCACTGGTTACGCCCTGTTCAACCTGCATAGAGCTGCCCTGACGATCCTGAAGTACTTCAATAAAGGTCACAAAGAAGTTATGCACTCCTTCACGCAACTGCTGTACATAGGCATGCTGATCGGTAGAACCTTTGTTTCCATATACCGTAAGCCCTTGTCCCACTATGTTACCATTCAGATCCAGCTGCTTACCGATTGACTCCATAATCAACTGTTGCAGGTACCGTGAAAACAATAACAGTCGATCTTTATAGGGCAGCATGACCATGTCCTTGTCACCGTTGCCACCGGTGGCATGGTGCCACATCAGGGCCATCAGGCTGGCTGGATTAAAGGTGGTAATTCTGCTGCGGGTGATCTGGTCACAGGTCTGTGCGCCATGTAACAGCTCTCTGATATTAATTCCCTGCAGGGCAGCAGGCAACAGGCCAACAGCCGAGGTGACCGAAGTGCGGCCACCGACCCAGTCCCACATGGGAAAGCGGCTGATCCAGCCTTCAGCCACCGCCAGTTTGTCCAGTTCGCTGCCTTCACCGGTAATGGCTACCGCCTGTTTGCTGAAATCAAGTCCGGCTCGTTTCCAGGCTGCCTGAGCCTCCAGCATGCCATTGCGGGTCTCCTTGGTTGAACCGCTTTTGGAGATTACCAGTACCAGGCAGTCAGAGAGGTCGCCTATCTGGCTGAACACCCGGTCCATGCCATCCGGGTCAGTGTTATCCAGAAAGTAAGGCGTCATGTTATCGGAACTGCTGCCCAGGGCATCAGCTACAAATTGGGGACCCAGGGCAGAACCGCCAATCCCGATAATTAATAGTTTAGAAAAGATTTTATTAGCCGGAGTACAGATCCTGCCGCTATGAATGTCAGCAGCAAAAGACTCAACCTGCTTAATCATGGCTTCAATCTGCTGCTGAATCTCCGGCGTTGGAGAAAGGGCTGGGGTGCGCAGCCAGTAGTGACCAACCATACGTCCTTCATCCGGGTTGGCTATGCTGCCCTGTTCAAGGGCATACATGGCATCAAAGGCCTGCTGCATGGCCGGTTCCATCCGGTTCAGGAACTCGTCATCAAAATCCATCCGGCTGATATCCAGCCAGAGGCCGATTTCAGGGCAGTGGCAGAGATGTTGCTGAAAACGGTTCCAGGTGTTTGTCGGCATCGGTTTGCTCCTTCAGGTTGATGTGCTGTACTCTATACCACAGGTTACCTGGAAATCCAGATCCATAGGCCCAAAAACAAAAAGGGCGGGGATCATCCCCGCCCTTTGCATACTGGCAATTGGTACTTTAAGGCTACTTCTTTATGTTATAGAAAACATTATGCCCTTTGAACTCTGCGGTGGTATCCAATTCGTCTTCAATCCGCAGCAGTTGGTTGTACTTTGCCACCCGGTCGGTACGGCAGAGAGAGCCGGTCTTGATCTGTCCGGCATTGACGGCCACCGCCAGATCTGCCAGGGTGGTGTCTTCGGTCTCGCCGGAACGGTGGGAAATAACCGTGGTGTAACCGGCCCGTTTGGCCATTTCAATCGCTTCCAGGGTCTCGGTCAGGGTGCCGATCTGGTTCAGCTTGATCAGGATTGAGTTGGCAATCCCCTTCTGGATACCTTCCTTGAGGATGGAGGGGTTGGTTACGAACAGGTCGTCACCCACGATCTGAATCTTTTTGCCTAGGCGGTCGGTCATCAGCTTCCAGCCATCCCAGTCATTTTCAGCCATACCGTCTTCAATGGAGATGATCGGGTACTTGTTAACCAGGTTTTCGTAGAAGTCCACCATCTGAGCCGGAGTCTTCTCTTTCTTCGCCTCGTTTTCCAGAGTATAGACGCCCTTTTCTTTGTCAAACAGTTCGGATGAGGCCACGTCCAGGGCCAGCAGCACATCTTCGCCCGGCTTGTAACCGGCCTTGACGATTGCCTCCATGATCACTTCCAGGGCCTCTTCGTTGGATTTCAGGTTAGGGGCAAAGCCGCCTTCATCACCGACTGCCGTGTTGTAGCCTTTGGCCTTCAACACCCCTTTCAGGGCATGGAAGATCTCAGCGCCCATCCGCAGTGCCTCAGCAAAGCAACCGGCACCGGCAGGCATGATCATGAATTCCTGGATATCTACGTTGTTGTCAGCATGGGCACCACCGTTGATGATGTTCATCATCGGTAACGGCAGCTCGCGGGCATTGGCGCCACCAATATATTTGTAGAGCGGCATGCCTGCCTCTTCAGCAGCAGCCTTGGCAACCGCCAGAGAGATTCCCAGAATGGCGTTGGCGCCCAGGTTGCTCTTGAATTCGGTTCCATCCAGTTCCAGCATCCGCTGGTCTATGCCAACCTGATCACTGGCTTCCATGCCGATCAGTTCATCAGCGATCCGGTTGTTGACGTTATCAACCGCCTGCAGAACGCCTTTGCCAAGGTAGCGGCCTTTGTCGCCGTCACGCAGTTCCAAAGCTTCACGCTCACCGGTTGAGGCACCGGAGGGCACTGCTGCCCGGCCAAATGCGCCGGACTCAAGAAACACCTCACACTCAAGGGTGGGATTACCGCGGGAATCCAGAATCTCCCGTGCATAGATATCAACGATTTCGCTCATCACTGCCTCCTCATGGAATTGGATCAAAACCTCACTTTTATAGCAACTGGGTGAGGAAAAGAAAAGCATCAGTTACATCTGCGGTATTATTGTTTTGCGGCTAGGGTTGTTCCTGCTTCAGCTGCAAGTTCATCATACACTGACAAAGCCTTGATGGTGTTGGTAATGCGGCCCCCCTGGGCTTCAAAGTTTTTCAGACGTGTGTTGAACAGTTCGGTCTGCGTCTTGAGGTTGCCTGAGCTTTCAGTCAAAAACCCCTTTTCCTGCAGGCTGTCTTCTTTCTTTTTAAACACGCCTTTCACCTTGTGCAGGTATTCATCGCCGGTGCTGAGGTAGTTGTTCAATCCTGTCAGAAACGCCTGTGCGCTGGCAGAGAGGTCTGCAATGCCGTTCAGTTGGTGCTGTGCCTCAAGCATGCTCTTCAAAAAGGGGCCATCGGCAAAGGCATGTACCTCAGACAGGGCCTTGGGATCAGGCGAATGTGGGTCCAGTGCTGCTGCCTGATCAAGAAGCTGCTGCGAGGTCTGCAGATAGTGGTTAAGTGATTTTGAGGTGCTGCCCAGGCTGAGGGTGAACTGAGCCACAAATTTGGAAAAGAATGCAGCCTGTCCCGCATAGGGGATCGGCAGGAACTTGGCAACCGTGGCTGCCGCTGAACCGGCCTGAATATAGCGGCTGTAGGCTGCCAGATTGGTGTTCATCCAGGCTGCATAGCGCTCAAAATCACCGATCAGGGCACGCTGAGCCTTGATATCATCCATGGCTTGATGGAATTTTGCCAGTTTGCGCTGCTGCAGCAGGCTGTTGGTCAGGCAGCGGGGAAGTTCGCATTGGTGAGGCTTAAGCTCAACCAGAGAGGGGGAAAGAGCTGCTGGTGCTTGTTCTGCTGCCCGAGCCGACGCGGCAAGTGTGGCTAGCAATAATACGGTTACTACAGTGGTTCTGATCATTTTGCGTGTTTCTTTGATCCTTGAGTTTGTTTTTCTGAAGCCAGATAGTCTGACAGAAAGGCCTGTTTGTAGGCCATAAAGCGGTTGTCTGCAATGGCCTGACGGATCTCAGTCATCATCTGCAGATAGAAGGTAACGTTGTGAATGGCCGACAACACTGCCGAGAGCACTTCGTTTGCAGCAAACAGGTGGTGCAGATAGGCCCGGCTGAAGTTCTGGCAGGTGTAGCAGTTGCAGGATGGGTCAATCGGGAAAAAATCCCGCTTATAGTTCTTGTTGGTAACCCTGATCTTGCCGCGCCGGGTGAACAGGGTGGCACTGCGGGCATAGCGGGTGGGGATCACGCAGTCAAACATATCCATGCCCCGCTCAACGCTTTCCAGAATATCTTCCGGCAGACCAACCCCCATCAGGTAGCGTGGCTTGTCTTCAGGCAGGTGTGGTGCCGTCCAGCCCACCACCTTCTTGAGCAACTCCAGCCCTTCACCCACACTGACCCCGCCAATGGCATAGCCAGGCAGGTCCAGTTTGCGCATCTCCTTAGCGCATATGATCCGCAGGTCTTCATAGACAGATCCCTGGACAATACCAAACAGGGCCTGGGTCTCACGATTGGTCCAGGCGTTCTGGCATTCCTTCAGCCAGCGGATCGTTTTTTTCGTGGATTGTTCAGCATAGGCCTTGTCGCAGGGATAGGGGATGCACTCATCAAAGGCCATCATGATATCTGAGCCAAGTTCCTGCTGAATACCGATCGCCTTGGCCGGATCAAGGTAGATCTCCTCGCCGGTCAGCTCATGTTTAAAGAATACGCCGTCCTCGGTAATCCGTTTTTTGGGCAGGGAGAAGACCTGAAATCCGCCGGAATCGGTCAGGATCGGCTTTTCCCAGGCCATAAACTTGTGCAGTCCGCCAGCCTTTTTGACCAAGCCTTCGCCAGGTTGCAGGTGCAGGTGGTAGGTATTGGACAGGATGATCTGCGCCCCGGTCTCGTGGATCTGGGCCGGTGTCAGCGGTTTCATGGCACCATGGGTGGCTACCGGCATGAAGATCGGGGTCTGGATCTCGCCATGGCTGGTCTGGAGCATGCCAAGCCGTGCAGCAGAATTTTTATCTTTTTTGAGCAGGGTAAAGTTCATGTGATGCTTTCTTTGTTGTTATATTAATGTTTTATTTTATGGATGTTTGTGGCTGGCAGTATGGCTTTAGCTTACTGAGGATAGGCTCCGATTTCTCTGTAAAATTTTAAAATTTCTTGGCTAACCTTAATGTCAGCGACTGTAAGTGGCCGAGTAAGCTTAATGCCTTCAATTTTTGTACATCTACTTAGAGCAACATAGGTTTGGCCATTTGCAAATGCTCCACGCGTTCCCATTTCTATGTTTATGTTATCAAGCGTAAGGCCTTGGCATTTGTGTATAGTCACAGCCCAAGCTAGTTGTAGAGGGTATTGAATATATATGCCTGTACTTATCTTTTTAACTTCATCTTTCTCTTGGTCATATTCGTAATGGCAATTTTCCCATTTTTCTAAATTTACCCGATATATGGTACCTGAGCCAAGTGGCGTTTCTACAAGTATTACCTTGATTTCCCCATCAATCTCCTCGCCGCGTATTTTACCAATGGTACCATTTACCCACCTGTTATCTATATCATTTTTAGTAAACATGACTATCGCGTCATCTTTCAATTTCAGGTGGAAAGGAGCGGGAAGTCTCGTGTCGTCTGGTTCTCCATTGGATAAACGCTGGATTACATAGTCACGTTCTGTTTTTGCGGTGAAAATTGTTTCTTCGCCAGGTAATTTATTGAAATTATCTAAATTGATTGTGTCCGCGAGAGCTCGGGTTGGTGTAACAGAAAGTGAATAAATATCCGTTTCGTTGTTTGAGTAACAACGGTTAATCTCAGAAACAGCTGTAGTCAGGTCTCTGCCAAAACGGATGTTGTTAAGAAGGGCAAGAAAACTGCTTTCGGTTTGGCGGAATGGTTTTGTGAGTACAACACATTCTGAAATGGCACCTCTAAGACATTTAGCATTGAAAAAATATTTATCTCTATATCCTCGATCCATTAAGAGCATTTCAGTTGTATGGTTACTTATGGGGGGGAGTTGTAGTAGGTCTCCAACAAGTAACACTTTAATCCCGCCAAAAAGCTCATTTCGACGAGTAATTTTTTTCAAAACGTGGTCAATAGCATCAAGCAAGTCGCAGCGTACCATTGAAACTTCATCAATGATGATTAAAGAAATTTTGTTGAATATTGACCAGTCATGCTGTTGTTCTAAAAGAGTAATCAATGCCTGGGAGGTATAAATTTCATTATCCCCTATGACAGGTATTCTGAAGAACTTGTGGATAGTTTGTCCATTGACATTCAGAGCTGCTATGCCTGTAGGTGCTATGACCGGAACACAGCCAAAAATATCTGTTTGTGAAACTATATACTTAATAAGAGTAGATTTACCGCTACCAGCGCCCCCAGTTACAAAAACTATTTGTGTCGTAGGAGCCCTAAGGTGTGCCAGGGTCTGTTGGTATTCTGATGTG
>DAIQQT010000053.1:0-10871 GCA_036786685.1 Trichlorobacter sp. | reverse complement strand
CGCCGGACCGCAATCAGACTATCCAGCCCAACTCCCCGCAGATCACCAAGAGGCATCAACAGGGTCTTGTTGTCCTTAAAACCAACCACCTCTGCCGGTATTGGCACACCATCTTTGGGACGAATCTCACAGATTGCTCCAACAGATGTATCAGGACAGTAGCCTTCAATCACCAGCCCAACAACCTGCGTAACCTTACCATGCAGGCGGATCGGGTTGACCGATTCAACTGCCCGGGTGAACCGGCTCATCTCTATCTTATAGCCCGGCATGAACGGTTACCCCGCTCCTTCTGCTGCGTTCGCTTCGGTTCGTTCCTCCAGCAGACGCCGGTAAATTTCTTCAAGTTGAGCCTCAAAACCTGCGTCAACCGTCCCCCGACCGGTTTCAACCTGACAGCTGCCGATCTCCACCGTTGGATCCGGTTTCAGCTGGAACCGTACTGCTGAAAGCTCTTTTTGCAGAGCCATACTGTTGTTATTGATCAGCAGGGCATGGTCATCAGGGTGCAGACGAATGATCAGATCATCCTGTTCATTCAGCCCGGACAACGCGGTTTGGATCAGGCGAAGGACGATCTGACGATCCTGCGAAACCTCTCTGGTAATTACCTTTCGGGCAATTGCAAACGACAGGTCCAGAAGATCTCCCTCTGAATCTCGCAAGGTCTTCTCGCGCAGTTGCTGCAGATCTTCTGCAGCAGTGCGCATCCCCTTAAAGACATTCAGAAGGCCCCGTTCTGCCAGATTCTTCCCATCCTGCAGGCCCCGCTGATAACTCTCTTCCTGATATCTCTGTAGATCTTCGTCACTGATAAAGGTGCCGGGAGGCAATGCGGGCTCTGCCGGGAAGCTATCTTCAGCTGAAGCGGTAGGTACAAAACTGGCTTTTGCACCTAATTCAGAGGTATCAAACAGTGCAAGCGGGGTAAAACCATCTGTTTTTTCTACACGTGTACCCTGTTGCTGAAGCCCGCCCCGCAGAATAGCCTGGAAGCTGAAGCCATCAATCTGCAGTTCTTCGTCGCTTGCCTTAATTACCTTAGACGAGGACATCTTCGCTGCCCCGTCCACCAAGCACGATTTTGCCCTCTTCTTCCATCTTGCGGACGATCTTGATAATTTCTGATTGGGCCTTCTCAACATCAGAAAGACGTACCGGCCCCATAACCTCAAGGTCCTCTTTGATCATATCTGCAGCACGACTGGAAATATTCTTAAAGATCTTGTTCTTAACATCATCCGTAGAGGTCTTCATGGCCAGGGTCAGGGTATCGTTGGACACCTCACGCATAATCGCCTGAATCGAACGATCATCCATGGCAAAGACATCTTCAAAGGTAAAGAGGTGCTTACGGATGACCTCTGCCAGAGGCGGACTCAGTACATCCAGTTTTTCCAGAATCTGTTTTTCTTTACTGCGGTCAAAATGGTTAAACATGTCAACAACCTTCTCAACACCACCGACCTTATAGCGCTGGACTCCACCCATTGACTTGATTTCACGCTTCATAACATCGTCAATTTCCTGGAGAATTTCCGGGGAAACCTGTTCAACATCGGCAATCCGCAATACCACCTCTGCCTGGAGTTCTTGGGGCAATGCCGCGATGATCTCGCTTGTTTGCTTGGATTTCAGCTTGGCTAGAATAACGGCAATTGCCTGAGGATGTTCCTGGGACAGGAAGTTGGAAATACTTTTGGGATCCATGGCCGAAAGTATATCCACCAGATCACCATAACTGGAGGCCTGCAGTTCTTCCATCAACATCTGGGCCTTTGCTGGACCAAGTGCCTTTTCCAGCACCTTGCGCACAAACTCATCACCCTGTGCAAAGATTCCAGACTCCGGCGAGATAACTTCGTTAAACTCTTCTACCACTTCTCCAATGGTCTGACGGGTAACATGGCCAAGCGCGGCCATACTTTTTGAGATCTTTTTGATCTCCTCGTCCTCCATATGTTCGTACACCTTGGCTGTAACATCCGCACCAAGATACAACAGTAGTATTGCTGCCTTATCAGAACCAGTCATGGAATCCAGAACCTCTTATCATGAGCTTTCACCTAACCAGTTTTGCAGAATCTGCGCAACCTGATAGGGGTTGGTCTTGGCCTTTTCCATCAGTTCCTGCTGCTCTGCCATATGCATGGCAAGCTGCGCCCGCTCACTGGCCGACATCTTTTCCTGCGCATCAGGCGCAATCGCCTCCAGGATATCCGGCCGTGGTGGCCGGGCAGCCCGCAACGTATTCAGCATCGGTTTGACCACAAACATCATTAATGCCAGGAAGCCTGCGGCAATCAGCAGATTCTTGAACAACGTTAAAAAGAAGGGATTCATCCACCATTTGGCGCTTTCAGCAGAACCAACCGCATCCCCGGCATCCTGAAACGGGATATTCTGAATACTGATCTGGTCACCACGCTCCGGATTAAATCCAACCGCTCCCTTTACCAGTGCCTCAATTTTCTGCAATTCCTCCGGAGAGCGGGGAACATACTTGGCTTTAGCAGCGGCCCCGTCTTTGCCCGGTGCTGCCGCTTCATACTTGCCATCCACCAGAATGGCAACAGAAACCTTGCTCAGGGTACCGACCGGCTCTATGGTGCGCGAGGTTGATCGACTCACCTCATAATTCAGTGTTTCATCGTTCTTGCTGCCACCACCGACAGCCCCGCCGCCACCAGGGGCGGTCCGTCCCAGGTTGGTCTGCACACCCGGAACACCACTGGTAGCAGCTGATCCGCCTGCCTTCTCTTCTGTCCGCTGTTCACTACGAACTGCGATGGTTTCAGGATCAAACTTTTCTTCAACCCGTTCCACCTGTTTAAAATCAAAGGTCGCGGAAACCCTGGCAACTGACTTGCCACCACCAACCACCCGATCCAGCAGTGTCTGCAGCCGTTCTTCTGCATTTCGCTCGTAGCCGCGCTGGGTCTCCTGCATGGTGCTGGTAGCCTTGGCACTTGCATCCGCCATGCCGCTGCCCCCCTTGCTCAGGATCTTTCCGCGACTGTCGAGCACCGTCACATTATCCGCATTCATCCCTTCAATTGAAGAGGAAATGAGATGCACAACCCCCTGCACCTCGGTATCACGTAGGCTTTTACTCCCCTTCATCTTCAGCACAACCGATGCCGTTGGTGGCTTTTCAGCCTCTTTGAACAGGGTCTTCTCCGGGATGACCAGATGCACGCGCGCCTGTTCTACGCCGCTGATCTGCGTAATGGTTCGGGCGAGTTCTCCCTGAAGTGCACGCTGATAGTTCAGCTTCTGCACAAACTCCGTCATGCCAAAGTTCTTACGGTCAAAAATTTCAAACCCTACGCCGCCCCCCTGGGGCAACCCCTCAGATGCCAGCGACAGGCGAAGCTCATAGACCCGGTCGGAAGGAACCATAATCCCCTTGCCATCAGGGGTAATCTGGTATGGCGTCTTGGCCTCTTTCAATTTTTTGACAATTTCGCCGGCATCTTCGCTGGCCAGATTGGTAAACAGTGGTCGATAGTCAGTCCGATTTGCAAGCATGATCAGAAGCGCAAAAGCGGCAACACAAGCCAACACCACACCGCCCACCAGCAAACGCTTTCCTGGTGCCAGCGCCATAAATGGCTCAATAATTCGCTTCAATCCCTCAGGCATCTTTTTCCGCCACTCCTGTTTGGTATACTATCGGCACTAGACCGACATCCGCATAACTTCCTGATATGCCTCAAGAGCCTTATTACGCACCTGCGACATAAACAGAAATGAAACACTGGCCTTCTCCACCGCAATCATGGTTTCATGCAGATTGCGATTTTCTCCGGTCGCCAGCTTCTGAATCGCCTGATCTGACTGCTGGGAAAGATCATTCACCTTCCCGACCAGTTCTTTAAAAAACTTACCCGCGCCGTCCGCCACAGACGGAGTGGACGCCGACTTATCCAGCGGGAATGCCGATGACATACCGATACCACTGATCCCCTTAATCTCCATAACCTAGCTCCTATCTACTGATTTCCAGCGTCTTGAGCGCCATATTTTTGGCTGCCTGGGCGGTCATGACATTCGCTTCGTACACCCGTGTTGCCGTAATCATATCAGCCATTTCTTCAACCACGTTGACATTGGGCATCGCAACATACCCCTGCGGGTCTGCATCGGGATGGGCGGGGTCGTACTGCATGCGCGGCGGGTTTTTGTCCTCTACGATCTCCGACACCGCAACCGCCCGGAGATGCTTCCCCGCCACACCGTCAAGCGTCTTGCCAAAACCGTCAGCAACCGGCGTTGCCATAAAAACTGCATCTTTTCGCTTATAGGGACCACCTTCCGGTGTACGGGTAGTATTTACATTCGCCAGGTTACTGGATATCAGATTCATACGGGTCCGCTCAGCTGCAAGCGCCGACGAACTGGTGTTCATTGCGGTAAAAAGATCCATTATTTACCCTCCCTCAGAGCACTGCGCAGTCCTTCAAACTTCTTGGCCAGCAGCTGAACCGAGGCATTAAACAGCACCTGGTTCTGCATCATGTTGCTCATCTCATTTTCCATCTCAACCGAGTTCCCATCACGCCCCGGCGTCTTGGCCGGAGTTTCAACGATGGAGCCTCTCACTTGGCTGATCCTCCCCCCCCCGCCGCGCAAAGGGATATGGGCCGGATGCGTTGTTACCGATGAACCAGCTGAATGCATTCCGCGGCTGGACGATTTCTTGACAGCAGACTGTAGCTGCTCTTCAAATTCAAGTTTTTTCGGTGTATATCCAGGGGTTTCAGCATTGGCAATATTTGACGAAATCAGATTTTGATTGCGCGTACGCAGATCAACACTTTTGCCCAGCAGATCAATAGTCGCACTAAAAAGCCCTTCTACAGGCATAGCTCCCCCTTTCTGGACACACCAGAAATTGACACGGACTATTACTTTGCAATTTCTATGCCTTAGAGAGTTATACCGGTAACCTAGCGGGAACAGATGGAAAGTGAGGACCTCGCCTGGCAGAACAACTCCCAGACCATGTCGTTTTTTTGACTGCAACGCATTTTTGACACTATTTGTTCTTTGACGGGGAGGGGACGGGACGAGAGAGTTTACCTTCTTCTAGCGACTGACGCGCAAGACGCTGCCAATCAGGGTCAGTACCTTCTTTCAAAACCCGTTCAAAAAAGGTGCGAGACTGTTCAAGCTTACCATCAAGGGCAGCTAGCTCGCCAAGTTTATAAAGAAACTGATCCTTACGCTCTCTGGTGGCGACCTTAAGCCCGGCTTCAAGCAAGCCTGCGGCTGCTTTCCGGTCACCCAAGGCCTGACGGGAAGCAGCCGCAACATAGTAGGCATCTCCCATCAGCACCGGCTGTTCTTTTGCTCCCTTCACGGCAGCAAGGTATGACTCCATTGCCACCGCAGTGCGGGAATATTCCTTGGCATCCCACAACGAACGCCCCAGATAGTAGTAGCTGACTGGAAACGCCGCTCGTTCATTCTTATTCAGTAGCCAGGAAAGCCCGGCACGCACTGCCGGCAGTTCATGGGCAGCAAACTGTATCCCACCCAGTCGCTCGCGCGCCCAGCGAGACTGACTGTGGGCCGGGTTGCGCTGCAGGAAACTCTGCAACACTTTTCTGGCCATCATTGTATCACCCAGCAACTCTGCCTGATCAGCAACCTGAAGCGTCAAATACGGGGCGTTATCATCACCTATCCAGGGACGCTCAAGCAGCCCCGCATACAGTTCAATCAGATCCAGAGGTCGTCCTGACTTCTCAAAGGCGGCAGAGACCGCTGGAAGAAACCCAGGAATCCTGACTGTTGTGGCAAGGTAGTCCTGATTATCAGTCACCAAACGGATCAGCCCGCTCGGATTCTTCGCCCAACTTGTCCCTTGATACACCAGCGCCACCAGATCCTCCCGAATATCTTTGATAACGGTGCTATAGACACCTTTAGGAAATCGCTTTTGATACACCACAACAAGATCAAGGGCAGTATCTGCGGGACCGTTAATCGCCTCCAGCAGGGCATGCTTAAAGACAGTTTCTTCACGCAGGTCAAAATCAGAGGTATTAGCAGCTATTTTGGCATAAGTACTACTCAGCGACTGATAATCATCAGGTGTCGCCTCAAGAAAAGCCCGGTCGGCCAACTTCATGACTGCGATCTGATGCGCCTTGTTATCTTTGAATAACTCAGAGACATTGCTGTAGATTGCCCGGGCATTTTCTCCCCCCCCCTGACGGGTCAGCACATCAGCCATACGCACCAGCAGTACGGGGGCGAATTTTTTATCTGCATTGGCGACAATCAACCTGGCCAGCAACTGCCGCCCACCGGGCAGGTCGCCACTACGGGCGATGCTGTCTCCGTAGTAGAACATAATTGCCGGATTAACGGTCAGGAATTCCTGCCATTGCCGGGCAGCCTCACGAAAGGTCTCAAGCGATTGAGCGTACTTCTGCAGACGGTACTGAGCCTCTGCCAGTCGATAGAGGGCCAAAGGACGAATCTGTGTCTGCCGGGATGCAAACAAGGCAAAGCCATCTTCAGCGGCAGTTAATTTACCCTTATACAATGCCCCCTCTGCCGCCAGAAACAGACGCTGATCCTCATCGTTCAGCAGGGTTTTCAGGGCATTCCGATCAGTAGGCACAAAAGGGATCTCCGGCTTAAGCGGAGGGTCAAAATTATTCAACAACTTTTCTGCGCCGTTCCTGATTCTTTCTCTGCCCGGCAACGCCTTCCGACCTGATGTATTGGCCAGAAAAACCGGACCAACATCCAGAGCAAGTGCCGGAAGACCATCTACATGGACCATCCGCCAGCCAACCCGGTTGGCGGCTACGGCAAAGGTCAGCAACGTATCATTTCCACGCTGGGACACCACCAGGCCACCAATATTTGTATCCGAATATGCACGCAATGACTTTTGAAGGCGGGAAGAGGTGTCACTGAACCTGATCCTGAGACGATTGCCGGGAATCTTCGAGAGTTTGAAGCGGGGTTCATCGGAGAGTTTAACTGTTATGCGGGTAAAACGAGGCTTGGCACGCACTTCAATACGTTGGATCAGATTTGGGACAGAGGCATATGAAGCCAGCGGCATTAACAGCACTGCCAGCACCAGCAGGGGCAAACACGCCCAGAGAGCAGGGCGGCAATGGCCAGGCCTGTTCAAGCGCCAGCCGGATATCAGGCGACGGGAAGCCGACATAACCGTTTCACCTTACTGGCCAGTTCATCAGGATCACAAGGTTTGATGATAATATCCCGCGCACCATATTTAAGCGCCTTTAACACGGCGGTACGAGTCCAGCGCTGGGCACACATGATAATCGGGACCGGTTGATCCTGACGCAAGGCGTTGATCTTGATGCAGACCGCAAGCTCCCGATCATCGGCGTCCTGCGACCCGATCAGAACCAGCCGCACGTTCCCCTGGGAAAAGACTTCTTTAACGTCTGCATTCAGCGTAGATTCAACCAGTTTAAAGTTCGTGAACTTGAGTGACTCCAGGAGCTGTGTACGTTCTTCATCACTGTCCTCAAAAACAGCAATCATCTCCTCGCCAACAGTACCGGCAACGCCGGCAGCCTTACGGACAGGCGCTTCATCGCTGTCAGCTGCCGCTGTATCACCAGCTGCAGCACTTTCCCCAGGTTCAGCCGGGGGAACAGCTGCAGTTGCAGTCTCTTCAACAGCGGCTGCTGGCACCTCTGACGGCGGGTCATACTGATTACCCAGATCAACGGGAATCAGCACATCCAGATGGTGCATCTCCTGACCTTCCATCTCAAGCCTGGAGCGAAACATCAGATAATCGCCATTGGGCAGCGGATCTTCGTCAGTCAGCGGGTCTATCTCGGGAACGTACTTCTTTGAACCAAGCAGCTTCAGGTGAGCCTTACCTGACAATGAACCCTGAAACGTTGTATTCATGGCACCATTGATCATATTGCCGATTTCACCGAATGCATCGATGTCATCAGGCTCAATAATCGAAAGACGCTGTTTTTCTTTGATTCTTGGGGCGGGTATACCCAGCAGCAGGCTGCTCATCAAAATGGCATCCCGCAGATTGAAGACGAGATGAAACTGCCCCGGGTACTCTTCCCGTGATTCCACCGCCAGCACAAAAACGCCGTCATCAAGGTCACCAAAGTAGGCAGCCTTGCTAAAGGTCAAGGAGTCCGTCAGGGTTGCAGTCAACCCCTGCCCCAACAGCATACCGGCTTCTTCACCGGCTTGCCGTAGAGCGGTCTCCAGCATCTCATGCAGCTTTACATAACCATCCATCAGGGACTCACGGGAGATACAAAGTGAACTGCACGGGGTGCGCGCGCACCCCGTACTTGTTAAATCGGGGGATTACTCTTCTTTCTTGAGGGTCAGACCGACAAGGAACCGTTCACTGCCATCAACATTGAATGGAATAACAACACAATCAATGTCTGAAAGGGAGTTAACCGTATAATCCTCACCAGCTATCACGGTTGGAATGGAAAGCTTGACGTCAAGCCCCCCCTTGGACAGAATCATCTTGACGCTGCCGCCCAGCATGTTGGCAATCTCACCAATAGCGTCATTCAGATCTTCGCCACCCTCTTCAACTTCGCTTTCATCCATTCCCAGCATGGCCCCGGTGATCTTTTTGGCAAGGTGCATCGGGCAGTGCATGGAAATAACACCGGAATAGGTACCGGCAAACCCCACCATACCGGTGATGCTGCACTTGAAGTGGGTAATCGGCTCCTTCAGCGGGAAGTCATCAGCCGGTTCCATCATCACCATCGTGGAGAAGACCTCACGAGTGGCATTGATAATATACTCGGAAAGCTGTTGTTCCGAGAACTTGAGGCTATCAGCTATCTCGGCATTAAGACTCATAGGAGTCCCCCAAGTTTTTCATTCAGTTGTTCAGGTGTGAAGGGTTTTTTAATGCTGTCCTTGGCGCCGCTGGCAATGGCATCAGCAATCACATCCTCACCGCCTTCTGTGGTGATCATGACAATCGGCATGGAAAATCCATTAGCACGCACCGCCTTGACAAACTCAAGGCCATCCATATTGGGCATATTTATGTCAGACAGGATCAGGTCAACGGTTTTTCCAGAGGTTTGCAGCACATTCAACCCCTCGATACCATCCCCGCCCTCGAGTATATCGTCAATCGGCAGCCCGGCCTGACGAAGTGAGCGGGAAATGATCTTTCTCATGGTGGATGAATCATCAACGATCAGGATGTTAGCCATATAATTTGTTCCTCCCTGTGCCCTTGGGCGTCATTAAGATTAGTATTAAAACCCCTATGAAGCTATTTTTAGCATAGGTTCAGCTTAAAATTCAAACTCTGAATTTGCCCATCAACCGCTGCAATTCATCCGCCAGACGGGACAGCTCCTCGGCAGAACTTGCCGAGTCCTGAGCCTTTTCAGTGCTTTCCTGCACCACGTCGGTAATCTGGCGAATACTCTGGCTGATGGTATTGGTGGTGGCGCTCTGCTCTTCAGCTGCCGTGGCAATCTGGCTCATCTGTTGGGTAACATTTTGGATTTCATTGGTGATCACGCCAAGTGCCTCGCCGGATCGACTGGCCTCACGGGTACCGTTTTCCACCTCAGCTACACCGTTTTCAATAGCCTTGACCGCACCACCGGTCTCCTGCTGAATCATACGGATCATATCGCCAATTTCCTTGGTGGCCTTGGTGGTCCGCTCGGAAAGCGCCCGCACCTCGTCGGCAACCACAGCAAAGCCACGTCCCTGCTCACCGGCACGGGCCGCCTCAATGGCTGCATTCAAGGCCAGCATATTGGTCTGATCAGCAATATCCTCAATGGTCCCCACAATGGTACCAATCTGATTAGATTTAGCCCCCAACTCCTCAACGTTGGCAGCCGCCTCGCGGACCCGCTCTGCAATTCGCTGCATACCGGCAATGGTTTCCTGAATAACCCGCGCCCCGGTTTCAGTGGCCTGATCTGCCTCTGCGGCACTTGATGCTGAGCGGGTACAGGAATTGGCAATCTCAAAAGCGGTTGCCGACATCTCTTCCGCAGCCACCGCCACAGAAGCAGCCTGCCCGGACATCTCTTCAGAACTTGCCACCATAGCAGAGGAGTTCATGCGGACACTCTCGGCCACAGTCGTTACCTGGCGGGCATTTGACGCCACCTGGCCAATGATGACCGCCAGATTTTCGACAAAGGTATTGAACCAGCCAGCCGTTTCACCAATCTCATCCTTGCTTGTTACCTCAATCCGCTTGGTCAGGTCACCTTCGCCGGTGGCAATATCCTTCAGACGCTCAGTCATGCTTGAAATCGACTTAAGGATCGGCAGCACAATAAAGAGCAACATCAGCACCTGACCGATAGCCGAACCGACCAGAACCGCCAGCATAATGGTCTTACCCTTTGCTATCGTGCTTTCAAGCTCTGCGTTGGCTTTTTTGTGTAACCCGTCGGCTATCTTGGGGATATACGCTTCCAGCTGAGGCTGAAACTCATTGATCACATCACGCAGCTCTTCACGTCCCTCAACGACATCACCACCACTTTTAAAGGTGTTTACCAGCCCTTTAAACTGATCCACATAGGCTTTACCCAACTGCTGGGCCCTGGTGCTGTGCTCTTTGATTTTTTTGTCGGTGTTGACCTTATCCAGCTCACCGAGTACCTTATAGACTTCCTCCACCTCTTTTTCTACGCGGGCTGTCCACTTGTCATCCTTGCGGGTAAAGAACTCACCTTCATACTCGCGGGCCTTCAGCATATGGATAGAACCCTGCATGGCCGCATGCTGAATCTTGGTAATCCGTCCCATCTGATCAAGAGACGCATTAATTTTGATGAAGGTAAACAGCATCAAACCGGTGACCAGCACTG
>DAIQQT010000052.1:0-11148 GCA_036786685.1 Trichlorobacter sp. | reverse complement strand
CCCGGCATATTACTGTCCAGCAGATCTTTGCTGGTAGCCCAGGCATGGGCGTAATCAAGCCCCAGCAGCAGACTTTTCTGGTAATCACCCCAGCGCAGACGGGCATTGACCCCCTGGCTGGTGTCCCGCACCACATAATCATTAAAAAAGGTCAGATTACCTGAGCCATCCAGGCCGCCAAACTTGGTATGGTCATCACGATTGGTCAGAAAGCTGTCCAGCTCCAGGGTTAACCGGTCAGTCAGGGGCTGGTTAAGTTTCAGGTAGGCATTGGTGCGGCGATACTGGTTGTTGTCATGGACAAAGCCCCAGCTCACCGTATCCGCCTCATCCAGACCCGGCTTGGCAGTCAGGTAGGACAGGCCAAAGGTAAGGCTGCCATTGTGGGGTAACTGGTAGGAGAGTTTGGTAAACAGGTTGTTCTGGTTGGTGCCGGTATTGGGGGTCAGGCCATCGGAACGTAGGTTGGCAACAGTCAGATAATAGCCGAAACGGTCCAGGGTGCCGCTGACTTCTGCGCGGGAATCTGCGGTAAACTGAGAGCCAGTGGAGCCGGACACCATGCCGCTGAAGCGGCGTTCAGCATCAGGGGATTTGGTGATGATATTGATTACCCCACCCAAAGCCGGACCCCAGGCAGCTGAGGCAGCACCCTTAATAACCTCAATCCGCTCAATCTGCTGCACCGGAATCAAGCCGGGTATTGCTATGTTCTGGTGAAAATCATTCTGGCGGATACCATCCACCAGCACCAGCACCGTAGTATTCAAGGCACCTTGAATGTTAAAGAAGCTGAACGTACCAGGGGTACGCATAAAATCAAGCTGGATGCCCGGCACGGTCTGCAGTACCTCTGCCAGGGTATGGGCATTCAGGCGTTCAATATCATCAGCAGTAATAACGGTAATGTTTTCAGCAATGCGGGAGGCAGGACGGGGGCTGCGAGAGGCAGATACAACCGATTCAGCCTGGGCCTCAATAATACCAAGATCCTCCAGCGCGTCATCAGCAACACACAGCGGTACAACGGTTGTGTGCCACAACAGCATCAGCAGAAGCAACCATGATGTTTTGCAGTTGATACGGATCAACATTAGCACTCCTGGCTAACTTGCGTGCAAGACCAAGTTCTTACTAGCAAAATTATATGAGTTCGTCTAGGGTAAACACCCTACAATCCATTCTTTTGAATGGAATTACACTCAAAGGAGGTGCGTCATGGAAATTGAAGTGCTGAATCAGGGAGTGGAAGAGTGTCAGATGGTAGCAGCCTGCTGCAGCGGCGGCACCAGCAGTACCCGCAGGTAACAACAGACAAAAGCTGTACCTGAATGGGGGGCTTGGCCCCCCATTCATATGTTAACCCAGATATTCCATTAGGCGGCGCAAGCGCCTGCAGGAGCCTAGTCATGCCGTTTTCTCGCTACGCCATCTCGTTTCCTGACCCGCAGCGTCCCGGTTTTGTAATTTTGTACTCCACCCGCAAGGGGTCCGTGGTCAGGGTACCTGAGCAGTTGCTGACCTCCATTAAAAATGACACCCTCTCCCCTACAGAACGCGCCACCCTGCAACAGCTTCAGCTCTGGACCGATGACCTTGAGGCCGAACGGGCCGAGCTGGCAGCCATTGTTGATCATACCAATAGCCATGCCAAGCTTTTTTCTGCCACCGTGGTGCTGACCCTGGCCTGCAACCTGGCCTGTCCCTACTGTTTTGAAGAACCGTTCCGGGATGGCCAGGAGATGCGTGAGGAAACCGGCAGGGTTCTGGTTGACTATCTTATCAGCAAACATCTTGAGCAGGGCCGTAACGTGGAGCTGCGCTTTTATGGCGGTGAGCAGTTGATGGCCATCACGCGGCTGAAGGAGATTGCCACCCCGCTGCTGGCAGCGGCTGCAGACACCGGCAGAACCTTTTCATTCAGCCTGGTGACCAATGCCACCCTGCTGACACGGGCTGTGGTGGAAGAGCTGCTCCCACTTGGCCTGAAGAGTGTTATCATTACCCTGGATGGTCCGCCGGAGATCCACGACCAGCAGCGTCCGTTTGTATCAGGCAAAGGAAGTTTCAAGACCATTATTGATAATCTTGCAGCGGTGTACGATCTGGTCACCATCAAGCCGGGTGGTAATTTTACCCGCGACAATTACCAGCGTTTTCCGGAAATGCTGGATCTGCTGCTGGAAGCCGGTATTGATCCGGCACAACTGGGACCGGTGCAATTTTCGCCGATCCACCCCAAATCCGGCCTGTTTGACCCCCATGCCGCAGCCTGCGTCATTGCCAACGAACCGTGGCTGATTGAGGCAAACCTGTTTCTGCGGGAAGAAATACTGCGGCGCGGCTTTACGGTGGACAAGCTACAGATGGGCATCTGCATGATAGATCTGGAGCAGACCCTGGTGGTCAACTTTGACGGGAGCCTGTACAAATGTCCAAGCCTGATGGGATGGCCGGAGTTCTGCGTCGGCACCCTGGCCGACGGGGTGGGTGATTACCACGCATCCCATCGGCTGGATATCTGGAAGAATGATGAATGCCTGGACTGCGCCTATCTGCCGATCTGTTTTGGTGGTTGTCGGCTACTGACACTGCAGAAAAATGGAGCCATCGACACGGTGGATTGTCATCGCCCCATGCTGGATGCCTCGTTAGAACGGCTGGTGCTGCAGGATCTGGGAGTACGGAAGTCTGACGTGCGGCCAGCAGGATGACACTAAACCCAACCACCCCCGGCCCCTCCTTTGTAAGGAGGGGAGCTGAGTCCCCCCTCACTTTACTGATACTCGCTCCAGTTACATATTCCTCCTTTGTAAGGAGCTGAGCTGAGTCCCCCTCCTGTTTCAGGAGGGGGCAGGGGTGGTAAGGTGTCAGCTTGCATGCTACCCGGAAGTAGCCGCCAAAGAACGCAAAGACAACAAAGAACAATCGTTCATATCCACCAAGGAGGCAGAGTATCAACGTTTAAAGTGCTATGCCGGTTTTTATCCGCGGATTGTGTTCTTTTACGGCAATTCAACATCAAAAACTACGCAGGGAGTTATAGAGCGTATCCCGTTCCACCGGGGTCTTGCCGGCAAGCTTGATCAACCTGATCAGCCGTTCCAGGGTCAGCGACTGGGGCGAGGCAGCCCCGGCATCATGGCCGATCTTTTCCTCTACCACGGTACCGTCCAGATCATCCACCCCAAAGGCCAGCGCCACCTGGGCAATCTTTTCACCCAGCATGATCCAATAGGCCTTGATATGCTGGAAGTTGTCCAGAAACAGGCGGGCAATGGCCAGGGTCTTCAGGTCATCCAGACCGGAGGTGCCCTTGGTGTCCAGCTTCAGCGGTGAATTTTCCGGTTGCCAGGCCAGGGGAATAAAGACCTGAAAACCGCCGGTCTGATCCTGCAGCTCACGCAGCAGCGCCATGTGGCGTACCCGGTCAGCAGCGGTCTCTACATGGCCGTACAGCATGGTGGCATTGGTCTTCAGGCCTGCCTGATGGGCCAGACGATGCACCTCCAGCCAACGTTGACCACTGATCTTTTCCGGGCAGATCTGTTGGCGCACCGACTCCACCAGAATCTCGGCCCCGCCGCCGGGCATGGAGCCCAGCCCTGCCTCAATCAGTTGTGCCAGCACCTGTTCCACGCTCTGGCCGCTGATCCGGGCAAAGTAGTCTATCTCAACCGCAGTAAAGGCCTTGATATGCAGGGACGGCGCATTTTTTCGGATATCCCGCAGCAGCTCCAGATAAAACGTAAAAGGCAGGTCAGGGTGCAGACCACCCACCAGATGGACCTCGGTCGCCCCCTGGCCGACCGCCTCCACGGCCCGGCCAACCATCTGATCCAGGGCCAGGGTATAGGCGTCATCAGCATCGGCAGTGCGGGAAAAGGCACAGAAGGCACAGCGGTTGACGCAGACATTGGTGGGGTTGATATGACGGTTGACGTTGAAGTAGACGTTGGTACCGTTTTTTTGCCGGTTTACCCAGGCAGCCAGTTCGCCGATGGTCAGCAGATCATTGGAGGCATACAGTGCCAGTGCATCGTCTTCAGAGAGCCGCTCACCGGCATGGACTTTTTCGTTAATAGTGGCTAAGGTTGTCATGCCGACAGCATACGGCAACTGGAAAAGCGGTGCAAGACCATAGATATGAGGAGGAGACCATGACGGAAGCAATTGAGACCTTTTTAACGTCAGAGGCGTTTGGGGTGGTGGGGGCATCGGAGGATCGCAGCAAGTACGGCAACAAGGTGCTGCGCTGTTACCTGCAGAATAAAAAAAACGCCATTCCGGTTAATCCCAAAGTGGCTACTGTTGAGGGGATTACTACGGTTGCCACGGTGGCTGATCTGCCGGACAACGTCAAGAGCATTTCGGTCATCACCCCGCCGGCAGTGACGGAGAAGGTGGTTGAGGCTGCCATTGCACGCGGTATCACCAATATCTGGATGCAGCCCGGTGCTGAAAGCGATGCTGCCATTGAACGCTGCAAGGCTGCCGGGATCAACGTGATTGCCGACCACAGCTGTCTGCTGGTGGTGCTGGGCTACAAAGAACATTGATCAGGAGCCGCCATGTCTCGCATCATTATGCTGCTGTGCCTCACTGCGTCTCTAATCTGCCCACCTGCCATTTCTCGGGGGGCAGAAATGAGCTTTATCTCCGTTAGCGTGGAATCAGTTGGCAGGGATGTCCGGGCCCACAAGCCTGTAACAGCGGATGGAAGCATGTCCGGCGGCCATATGTCCGGCGGCATGCCACCCCGAATCTACCGTAGTGAAGGCCGGATGCCGGAGCAGGAGCTGGTGCACCTTAACGAACTGCTGCAGCATATCGACACAACATCCTTTCCGGCCAAGCCGGAAGGCACCCCATCAAGCAGCTCCTACCGTAAACTCAGCATCACCCGCAAGGACAAGGCTGATCTGAGCTTTGTTGCACCGGGCGAGACCCGCTTTGAGCCGCTACTGCTTGAGCAGATCTACACGCTCCTCGCCGCACAGAAGGTGGGGGGATGGTAATTACGGCTCATCCGGCCCGAAACTAAAAGCGGCGGCCTTTACTGAGGCCGCCGCTTCCTGTATATCCTGTTGACTACATGCTTCAATGATCAGGGGGTGGTATGGCGGATATCCTTACCCTTGACCATAAAGATCACCATCTCGGCAATGTTGGTGGCGTGGTCCGCAATCCGCTCCAGGGATTTTGAGATATAGGTCAGCCGCATGGCCCGGCTGATGGTGGCCGGGTCTTCCAGCATGTAGGTATACAGCTCACGCTGGACCTGCTGGTTCAGGTCATCCACCATCTGGTCATCCTTGCAGACCTTGGCCGCCAGATCGGCATCGCCCCGCACAAAGGCATCCAGCGCCTCCTTGATCATCTGCTCAACCCAATGGGCCATACGGGGGATATCAACATACGGCTTCAGCGGTGGTTCCTGATTCAGCTGGCGGGCACGTTTGGCCATGTTGGCGCACTTGTCGCCGATCCGCTCCAGATCAGTCACAATCTTCAGAGCCAGGGTAATGAAACGCAGGTCGCGGCCGGCAGGCTGCCTCAGGGCAAGCAGTTCCAGGCATTTTTCATCAATGGCAACTTCATGGCCGTTAACTTCATGATCCATGGCGATGATCTTCTCTGCCAGCTCGGTATCACGATCAACCAATGCCTTGATGGCGTCGGTGATCATCTTTTCCACCAGCCCGCCCATGGTCAGGATGCGTTGTTTCAAGTCTTTCAGTTCGGCATCATAGGATGCCACCAGATGTCCACTCATTAACCAAACCTCCCGGTGATATAATCTTCTGTCTGCTGCTTCTCCGGGTTGGTGAAGATCTTTTTGGTGTCACCCATCTCAATCAGCTCACCCAGATAAAAAAAGGCGGTTGCATCGGAAACCCGTGCTGCCTGCTGCATATTATGGGTCACAATCACAATCGTATACTGTTCCTTCAGTTCGTCAATCAATTCCTCAATCTTTAAGGTGGAGAGCGGGTCCAGGGCTGAACAAGGCTCGTCCATCAGAATCACCTCCGGGTTGGTGGCAATCGCCCGGGCTATACAGATCCGTTGTGCCTGACCTCCGGACAGTCCCAGGGCCGAGTCATGCAGCCGATCCTTGACCTCGTTCCAGATGGCCGCACCCTTCAGGGAGCGCTCCACGGTCTCGTCCAGTACCGACTTGTCTTTGACTCCGGCGATCCGCAGACCATAGACGATGTTCTCATAAATTGACTTGGGAAACGGGTTGGACTGCTGGAAGACCATCCCCACCCGCCGCCGCAGCGAGATGACATCGGTGGATCTAGCGGTAATCTCATCCTTGTCCAGCCGGATACTCCCTTCAATCCGCACGGAATCGATCAGGTCGTTCATCCGGTTCAGGCAGCGCAACAGGGTTGACTTGCCGCAGCCGGAAGGGCCGATAAAGGCGGTCACCTGATTCTTGCGCATGGTCAGCGAGATATCCTTCAGGGCGTGGGACTGCCCGTAGTAGAGGTGCAGCTTCTCCACTTCAATAATTGCCGGGTGTTTACTCAGATCAACAGGTTCAGGACTCATCAGTCAGTATCCTTTGGGTGATTAGAAATGCGATGTGGTGTATCTACGCCGCATCTGGTTACGGAAACGGATCGCCAGGCTACTGGCTGCAATTACGATCAACAGCAGCAGCAGGGTGGTGACATAGACCATCGGCTTGGCTGCCTCTACGTTGGGGGACTGGAAGCCCACGTCAAAGATATGGAAGCCCAGGTGCATGAACTTGCGATCCATGTGAAAGAACGGGAACTGGGTATCAAAGGGCAGGGTCGGGGCCAGCTTGACCACCCCCACCATCATCAGCGGCGCCACTTCACCCACGGCACGGGCCATGGAGAGTACCAGCCCGGTCATGATGCCCGGCGTGGCCATCGGCAGCAGCACCTTGGTCAGGGTTTGGAACTTGGTGGCGCCCAGGGCCAGTGACCCTTCACGGATCCCCTTGGGGATTGAGGCCAGCGATTCTTCAGTGGCCACGATCACCACCGGTACCGTCAACAGTGCCAGGGTCAGGGATGACCAGAGGATGCCGCCGGTGCCAAAGACCGGGGTAGGCAGCCGTTCCGGAAAGAACAGTTTGTCCAGTGACCCACCAATACCGTAGACAAAGAAGCCCAGACCGAACACCCCGTAGACAATCGATGGCACGCCAGCCAGGTTGTTAACCGCAATCCGCACCAACTGCACCAGTCTACCCTCTTTGGCATATTCCCTTAGATAGATGGCTGCAATCACGCCAAAGGGCAGTGAGAAGACCGACATCAAGAGTACCATCATCACCGTGCCGAAGATGGCCGGAAACAGGCCGCCCTCCGTGTTTGATTCCCGGGGATCATCAAACAGCAGCTCGCGGATCTTGACCAGATAGGCGCCTGCCTTGGCAAAGATCGACATGCTGTTGGGCTGATAAAAGCGGACAATTTCGCTCAGGGGCAGTTCCTTCTCCTTGCCTTCGGCGTCACGAAACAAGGCGGTTATCTTGTTCAGCTCCGCGTTTTTTTGATTCAACTGGTCGTTCAGCTGGTCAAACTGTTCTGTCAGCCTGGCCCGTTGCTCCGCAAGTCCGGCAATGCTGCTGCTGTTCGCCTCAGCACCCTTATATTCCAGTTTCTGGATCTTGAGCCGCAACCGTTCCGAGGTCTGGTTCAGCGCAGACATCTCCTTGCGGATCGTATTCAGCCCCTTTTTACCCTTCTGCACCTCCTGCAAAAGCATACCCAGGGTGGCGGCATCAACCGCTGCACTGCTTCCGTCAGCCTTTGTCAGCCCCTGCAGATAGCCAAAAAAGTTGCCATGTTCCATCCGCTCCAGCAGATAGACATTGTCAGGGTACTCCCGGCCGGCAATCTCCTTTTCATCCACCCAGCGGAAATCCTGTGCGTAGAGATCTCGGTTGCCCACCTTCAGCTGTATCCGGGCCTCGTCAGTCAGGCCGTGGGTCTCACTGCCGGTAATCTGTCCCAGCACCGCGCTGCCGTCTTTCAGCTTAAGCTGCACCAGATCCTTGATCCAGAAATAGCCCAGGCTGTTGCCCAGGATCACCGCAATCAGGGTCAGGGTCATAAACAGGATCACCGCCAGGGTTGCCCCGGCAGTCAGCACCATTGGTTCGCCACGTTTCCAGTAGTTTTTCACGTTACACCTTAACCCTAACCCCTCCAAACCTCCCCTTGTCAGGGGAGGCTTAAAACTTCCCCCCTGACAAGGGGGGACTGAGGGGGGTTGAATTTGAGTTTCTAATACCGTCCGTACTTTTTACGGAACCGTTGCCGCAGCAGCTCTGCAGCGGTGTTGATGATAAAGGTCAGTACAAACAGCAGCACTGCCGAGAGAAACAGGGTCCGGTACAGGGTGCCGAACAGCGGTGCCTCGGGGATCTCCACCGCGATGTTGGCTGAGAGCGAGCGCAGACCGTTAAACAGCGACCAGCTGGTGATCGGCGTATTACCGGTTGCCATCAGCACGATCATGGTCTCGCCCACCGCACGGCCAAAGCCGATCATGATGGCGGAAAAAACACCGGGCAGGGCCGAAGGCAGTACCACCCGCCAGGCGGTCTGCCAGCGGCTGGCCCCCAGGGCCAGTGAGGCGGCGGACAGATTACGGGGCACGTTTGAGAGCGCATCCTCGGCAATGGTGAAGATGATCGGGATCACCGCAAAGCCCAGGGCAATGGCAATGATAATGCTGTTACGCTGGTCATAGCGTACCCCCAGGGCAGAGTAGAGCCACTGTTTCAGGTCAGCGCCAAACAGTGACGCCTCCAGCGGCACCGCAATCAGCCCTGAAAGCCAGATCCCCAACAGCACCACCGGCAGCATACAGACAAACTCATACCCCTTCAGGCGCCGTCCCATGGCCGTATCTGAAAATGGTTTCCAGGCAAAGACTGCTGTCAGCAGCATGGCAGGCACCATCAGGCTGGACAGGAACAGTGCCAGCAGGTTTTTATCAAGCAGAGGTGCCAGCCAGAGGCCGGCCAGAAAACCGACCACCACTGAAGGCACCGCAGCCATGATCTCCACTGCCGGCTTGATCCGCCCCTTCAGGTCGGAAGACATGAACTGGCTGGTGTAGAGCGCCCCCAGCAGAGCCAGCGGCACCGCAAACAGCATGGCAAACAGGGTGGCCTTGAAGGTACCAAAGATCAGCGGCACCAGTGACAGCTTCGGTTCAAAATCATCGGTGGCAGCAGAGGACTGCCAGACATACTCCGGCTTGTCATACCCTTCATACCAGACCTTGCCGAACAGGGTGGAGAAAGAAATCTCAGGGTGCGGGATAGACAGCTTCCAGGCTACTGCCTTGCCATCTGAGCCAGCCACAACCAGCTTTCTGCCATTATCGGCAAAGGCTGCTGCAGCCACTGCAGAACCGGCCTTCAGCTCCAGAAGCAGACGCTCGCTGGTCATATGCAGCAGCTTGATACTGCCGCTGGCATCAAAGGCAGCCAGAGACTTGTCCCGGGGCGAGGCCAGCAACCGCTGAACCGGCTGCATGAAACCGGGCAGATGATGGATCAGGGTCAACTGTTTGTCTTCGCCACTTCCCGGCTTCCTTACCGGCATCCAGGTGCTGATCTGTCCCTTTTCATCCCCCACCGCCAGAGAGGTATCCCCCAGCAGGGTGGTCAGGGCGGTGATCCGGCGATGATCCTTGAACGCTTCAACCGTCTCCACCAGCCGTCCCCGGTCTTCGCCGGACAGATCCCAACGCACCAGCCAGCCATTGACCGTGGCTGCATAGAGATTATTCCCTTTACGCCCCAGCCAGACGGCAGAAATGGCGCCGGGCAGGCGATCTTCCAGCTGGTAGCTCTGCTGGCTGACCTTCTCATTACCCAGAACATCTTTTTCAATCATCTTGCGCCGCACTTCGATCCGGTTGTCCGGTAAGAGCTGCACAGAAATGTTGCCTTTTTCGCCAAGTTCACGGCTCTGATGCGTGCCACTGTTGTCGCTTGCAACCATGTCTTGCAGTTCAGCCGGAACCTCGGCCAGTTTTTCTGCAGAAGGCGAATAAAACAGCGGCAGGGCAACATTGGCGATCAACACCAGTATGCCGATAACAGCAACAATCACAAACAGGCCGCCCGCCTTGATCAGCCAGGCTGCCAGACGGTCATTGCGGCGGGATTTATCTACTATCGTGGAGGCCATGGGAAATCCGGGTACTGTTTTTATACATCACATACGTCAATGGAACGAAACGAGGATTTTTTTGTTCTGAGTGAGGCAAGCAAGGAGTGGCGAGGAGGCGTACACCTTCGTACGCCGCACAAGCCACTCCGTCGCTTGACACGCTCAGGGCAGAAAAAGACCGTTTCTACTTCAGTGCCTTAAGTTGCTGCTCAACAACCTTGGCTGGCAGCGGATCATAGCCATCCTTAACCACAATCTGCTGGCCTTCCTTGGAAAGGGCAAACTTCAGGAACTCTTCCGTCACCTTGGGCAGCGGCTGGCCCGGCTTCTTGGCAACATAGATGTAGAGCATACGGGCCAGGGGGTACTTGCCGGACAGCACGTTGGCATAGTTGGCTTCATACACGGTGCCGCCTTTTTTGTCGGACAGAGGTACTGCCTTCACGCCGGAAGTTGCATAACCGATACCTGAATACCCCATGGCGCTGATATCCTTGGCAACACCTTCAACCACTGAAGCAGAACCGGGCTGTTCTTTTACACTGCTCTTGAAATCACCCTTATTGAGGGTGTGTTCTTTGAAGTAGCCATAGGTGCCGGAAGCGGAGTTGCGGCCAAACAGGGAGATCGGCTTGGCAGCCAGGGCGCCGCTTACACCAACCTGTCCCCAGGTAGTTACATCAGCCAGACCGCGCTTGCGGGTCTTGGAGAAGATGGCATCAACCTCATCAAGGGAGAGTGATTTGATCGGGTTATCCTTGTTGACAAACACCGCCAGTGAATCCAGGGCCACACCGATCTTGGTCGGCTTGTAGCCATACTTTTTCTCAAAGTCTTCAATCTCCTTGCCCTTCATCTCGCGGGACATGGGGCCCAGTTGGGCAGTACCGGCGATCAGGGCCGGAGGCGCGGTTGAAGAACCTTTGCCTTCAATCTGGATGTTGACATTAGGATACTTTTTCTTGAA
>DAIQQT010000051.1:0-11157 GCA_036786685.1 Trichlorobacter sp. | reverse complement strand
CCAGCTGACGCGCCCAGTGCATGGTGCTTTGCAGACAGGTTTCCGGGACGTAGATAGAGGTTGGGATAAAATTGATGAAGATATCAGCCGTAATTTTTTTGACCGCTGCTGTTTTGAGGGCGTTTTCACGGCAGAGTCGATCCAGAAAGAACAGCAGGTCATTTTCCACTGCCAGCTTGAACAAAAGGTAGGGCGGCATCAGACTGCCATCGGATTTAACCCCCCGCGAGAGGCACTCGTAGGCCACTATTTCAAGATTTGGCAAGGCCACAATCGGTTGAAAATGGGTCGTCAGGGAGTTGTTTTCAAAGATATCTATAAAATCCCGGTTGTTCAGCAGAAAAAACCATTTTTTAAGACTCTTGGTACGGGAGAACGCGGCAAAATCCAACTGTTGTCCCTGTTCAAGAAACAGCAGGTTCAATCCGTCTGCTTCAACATCAGCAATATCAGTACGACGAGAAAGACACGCCACAAGGCTCTGAAAACTATCAACCGTCAGCTTGACCACTTCGCCTTCTAAACGTGGCGCAAAGCCTTCTTCTTTAAGGATACTGATCAGCCTGTCCTGCAGCAGTTCAACAGCGCAACTGAACAGCGCTGTACCAGCCCCCTGACTGATACTTGGCACAGTACCGCAACGTTTACAGGTCATAGGTTGCCTCCTTTTGCACTAGAAAATATCGTTTCAAGGGTTGCATACCGATAATCAAAAATATGCTCCAGCCGACGCCGCACCAATGGTGCTGCCAACTGCGCGAAAGGCTGGAACGGGAGCAGATATGACACCAGGTCGGTCATCTCGACACCACCTGCCACCGCCTTGAAATGGTGTTGATGGTGCCAGAAGCGGTAGGGTCCAAAGCGCTGCTCATCCACAAAGAACTCATTTTCTCTTACATGGGTAATCTCGGTGATCCAACGCACCTTGATTCCAGGGGCAGCAGCCACCTTGTAGCTAACCAACATGCCTGCATACATCTGCTCTGGCAGGCCTGAGGTTATCTCAAAGCCAAGGTCTGGAGGTGTAATCACCGGCAGGTTGCGTGGATCAGAAAAGAACTGCCAGGCTATTTGAACGTCAATCGGGAGTTGTTGAGTTCGTTTGAGTGTGTACATTGGAATGGCTCCTTACATCTTTAAAAACATGCCTGGAAAATAATCCATGGACATCACAACACCATAATGTTAATTTTGCATTATATTTTATTTTTGTCTAGGACAAAATATGAACACTGATTTCTTAAATATTGGCGAACTTGAACAGCAAACAGGTATCCATCGTGACACCCTGCGGGTGTGGGAGAGGCGGTACGGTTTTCCGGAGCCACAACGCAACCAACGCAATGAAAGGGTATACAGTGCTGACCAGCTGGAACGTTTACGCCTGATCAAGCAACTGATCGACAGTGGCATACGTCCCGGAAAACTGGTTACGTCTAACCTGCAGCAGCTACAACAGCTGCTGCAGGATGGGAACAAAAAACAAGAGGTATCAGATGAGGTAAAAGGGTTACTCCAGATAGTGGCAACAGGACCGCGTTACGGTCTGCTGGCACGGATGGAGGCGTTACTGCAGCAGCGAGGCTTGCGGGATTTCCTGATTGATGTGCTGGCACCGATGAACCATGCTGTTGGTGAGGCCTGGTTTACAGGCAGAATCGGGGTACTGGATGAACACCACTATGCTGAACAGGTGCGGATGGTGTTACTTACTGCGCTGCGTAACCTGCCACAAGCACCTGAAAACTCCAGAGCACTGCTGACCACCCTGCCGGGCGAACAACACGGCATAGGCCTGCTGATGGCGACCTGCATGCTTGCCCTGGAAGGGATAGAGGTGCTGTTGTTGGGGGTCCAGACTCCACTTGAGGAAATTGTACGGGGAGCGGTTGAAGGAGGGTGTCGTATTGTCGGCATATCCTGTAGCGAACATATGGGCCGTCGTACCATTGCCACCCAATTGATACGGTTACGCAAACAGCTACCTGACAGGGTCAGTCTCTGGGCTGGCGGAAGCGGTATCAAGGGTATCCCGGCCATGCCGTCAGGGATACAGCTTTTCAGCAGCCTGGAGCAGATTTCTACTGCTCTGCAAAAATCTGCACCGTGCCAGGAGAAGCAGAAGTGACGCCCCAAAAGCAACAGCAGTCCGTTATGACAATTCCTGAAACGCTTTTGGAACGTCCAAGTCTTCGTTTAGGCCTCTGCTGCCTGTTTCATAAAGAACCGGTCTCATTCCGTACAACCACCGCCAAGGCGCTATCTGTACTGCCCCGCAACCTGCAGTTGATCAAACTGTCAGAGATCTGCCAGCACAATGCAAGCAACCTTCTACTGGCGCTTGAGACTGTACAGCGTCTGGGTATAGGTGCATTCCGCATCATGTCACCACTGTTCCCCCGCATGACCCACCCTGAGGTCGGGTATATCCTGGAGCATCTGCCAGATGGTGAGACAATTCTGTCTACGCTGGAAGCCTGCCGCTCATTCGCCCGCCAGCAGCAGATTCGGCTCAGCTTTCACCCGGATCAGTTTGTGGTACTGTCATCGCCGCATCCTGCAGTAGTGGCAAACTCCATCCAGGAGCTGGAATATCAGGCATGGCTGGCAGAAGCGGTGGGTGCCGATGTCATCAATATCCATGCAGGCGGTGTCTACGGCGATAAGTCAGCTGCCCTGCAGCGTTTTGAAAAGATCTTCAACCATCTGCCTGAATCGGTTCGCAGTCGCCTGACCATTGAAAACGATGATGTCAGCTATACACCGCAAGACCTGCTGCCGCTTTGTGAGCAGCGAAACATTCCGCTGGTCTATGATCTTCACCACCACCGCTGTAATCCTGATCATCTGACGGTTGAAGAGGCCACGGAACGGGCAGGTGCCACCTGGGAAACAATTGGACGAGAACAGTACTGCCACATTTCCTCCCCCCAAACCGGCTGGGGAGGCCCAAACCCAAAGCCCCATGCTGACTACATCAACCCCGATGATTTTCCTGACAGCTGGCGCAGCAGAACCATGACCGTCGACGTTGAGGCCAAGGCAAAAGAGCTGGCAGTACGACGCTTAATGAGTGATTTAAACATCTTGAATAAAAACCACTGCCAGCGCTGATTTTTCCTGCATCTATCCCCTTGCAATGTTGTTAAAACCGATTACAATCCTGTTCCTGTTAGCCCTTCACACATTTATAAGGAGGCACCAATGGCACTGTGGGACAAACTGAAAGCGGAACTGATTGACATTGTCCAATGGCTGGACGACACCAACGACACCCTGATTTATCGTTTTCCCCGTTACAACAATGAAATAAAAAACGGCGCCAAGCTGGTTGTTCGCGAAGGTCAGGCAGCGGTCTTCATTAATGAAGGTCAGATTGCTGATGTCTTCAAACCGGGCACCTATGACCTGACTACCCAGAACCTGCCGATTCTGGCTACCCTTAAGGGGTGGAAGTACGGCTTTGAATCCCCCTTCAAGGCTGAGGTCTACTTTGTATCCACCCGCCAGTTCACCAATCTGAAATGGGGCACCCCGGGCCCCTGCACCATGCGTGACCCGGAATTCGGGGCCGTACGGGTGACCGCCTTTGGTATCTACTCAATCAAGATCAAGGACCCGACGGTCTTTATCCGTGAAATTGCCGGCACCGATGGCGAATTCAGTACCGACGAAATTCAGGATAATCTGAAGGGCAAGATCGGGATGCGGATCAAGGAAGTGATGCCGGAGCTGCAGATTCCGGTAATAGACCTTGAGAGCAAGGTCTTTACCATGGGTGAAATGCTGAAGGAGCGGATCGCCCCGGCCTTTGAAGGGCTGGGGATCGCCCTGACCGAGGTGCAGGTGCAGGATGTGGGTCTGCCGGAAGAGGTTGAACGGGCCATTGACAAGGCCGGGGCCATGCGGGCCATCGGCAATATGCAGATGTATACCCAGTACGAGACCGCCAACTCAATCAATGATGCCGCCAACAACCCCGGCGGACTGGCTGCAGCAGGCGTGGGAATCGGCATGGGCTTTGGCATGGGCGGTCAGATGGGCAACGCCATGGGAGGCGCCTTTACCAATATGGTCCAGCAGCCCGGCATCAATCCCGGTTTTTCAGGCGGTGCACCGCAAGCGGCAGCGCCGCAACCTCCTCCGATGCCGGGACCGCCTCCCCTGCCCCAGCTTAATCTGTTTGTGGCCATCAACGGTCAGCAATCTGGTCCCTTTGAGGCTCCAGCGCTGCAGCAGATGGTTATGAGCGGGCAACTGACCCGTGAGACCCTGGTCTGGAAGCAGGGCATGGCCAGTTGGGCAGCAGCCGGCACGGTGGCTGAGTTGGCTCAGGTCTTTGGTGCGGTTCCACCACCCATGCCTCCGGCGTAGATCAGGAGAGAGTGCATGAGCGACCCAACCCAACAGACACCCAATACCGTAACCAAACAGTTCCCCTGTGGGTCATGCGGGGCCAAGCTGGAGTTCCATCCCGGCGCAGCCACCCTGAAATGCCCCTACTGCAGCCATGAAAACAAGATCCCCCAGTCTGCAGAAGAGATCAGGGAGCTTGATTTCTACGAGTATTTTGCACGGGCAACAGAGCAGGGTGACTCTCAGGAGGTGCAGACCGTCAAGTGCCAGTCCTGTGGTGGCACCTCTACATTGCAGCCCAACATTTCCATGAGTCATTGCCCCTTCTGCGGCACCCAGCTACAGGCCAAAGCCAAGGCCAGCCGCCTGATCAAGCCCGGGGCGGTTCTGCCGTTCAAAATCCCTAAAAACAAGGCGATGGAACTGTTTCGAGACTGGCTGGGAGGGCTCTGGTTTGCCCCGAACGGCCTGAAGGAGCAGGCAGCACGGGATGGCGGCATCAAAGGGATGTACATCCCCTACTGGACCTTTGATGCCAAATCAACCACCTGGTACGATGGCGAGCGGGGTGAGGACTACTACGAAACCGAACGTTACAGTGAAACTGACGATGACGGCAACTCAGTCACCAAAACCCGCCAGATTCGGCATACCCGCTGGTACCACGCCAGCGGCACGGTCTGGCAGAACTTTGATGATGTCATTGTACAGGCTGGCCGTTCACTGCCGCCAGAGATCGTTGACGAGCTTGAGCCGTGGGATCTGAAAAGCCTGGTGCCCTACCAGGATGCCTATATGAGCGGTTTTCAGGCCGAGGCCTATCAGGTTGATCTGGGGGATGGTTTTGAGCGGGCAAAGCAGGAGATGGACGGAGCGATCAGAGAGACGGTGGCCGCTGATATCGGCGGTGACCACCAGCGGATCAACACGGTAAGGACACAGTTTGACGGTATCACCTTCAAGCATATCCTGCTGCCGGTCTGGATCAGCGCCTATAAGTACGGCGACAAATCCTACCGCTTCCTGATCAACGGTTCTACCGGAGAAGTTCAGGGGGAACGCCCCTGGTCAGTGGCCAAGATAGCCATGACCGTGGTGGCAAGCATTATTGTGCTGATCCTGATTGCGTTGGTGCTGAAGAAGTAGTTACGGCTTTTCAAACAGATAGGTGGCAAACTCCTCCCCTATGCTGCTGTCAACAACGCTACATCCAAGCCGGGTGTAGCGTTGTACTATATCAAACTTGTCCTGCAGAGGAACGCCGGACAGCAGCAAATGCCCGCCGGAACGTGTCATTCCCACCAGTTGATCCGCCAGCGGCAGCAGGATATCGGCATAGATATTAGCCAATATCAGGTCAAATAGTTGTATCCCGACACTGGCCAGCTCACCGCAGACCGTGGTGACCCTGCCTTCAAGCCCGTTAAAAACTACATTTTCCTGACAGGAAACCGCTGCAGCCTCCTCCAGATCAACCGCCAGAACTGATGCCGCTCCCAATCGGGCTGCAGCCAGCGCCAGTATGCCGGTACCGCTCCCCAGGTCAAGCACACAGCTCCCTTTGATACCGGGAATAGCAGGCATAAGCTCAAGGCAGGAGGCGGTGGTCTCATGCTCTCCTGAGCCAAAGGCGCCTTTCTTCCCCAGCACAATCGGCAGGCCGCATGGATTTGGGGTTGGATCACCGGCCGGAATAATGGTAAAGAGGCCAATTGAAAATGAGGTAAAGATTCGTCCTGACATGCTCGACAACCTAACCGGTTCATGCTCTATCGTCAACCCCCTGTGAAGAAAGGATCACCCAATATGCGACTGACACCAGCCACGGAACTTGAATACCGCTGCAAAAAACTGCAGGACCTGATGCAAACTGCTGATCTTGACGCAGTGCTGATTGTACAGAATGCCGACCTCTACTACTTTACCGGCACCGTACAGAACGGGTGTCTCTATGTCCCTGCCAGTGGCCAGCCGATCTATCTGGTTCGCCGGGATCAGGCCCGGGCACGGATGGAATCAGGACTGAGAGAGGTAGTGTCCTTTTCTGCCCCCAAAGATATTCCGGCCATAATCAATGGCTACGGCTACCCGGCGCCTAAAAAAATCGGGCTTGAATTTGACGTGCTGCCGGTTGTTTTTCTGGAGCGCTACCGCAAGGTATGGCCCAATGCAACCTTCAATGATGCGACACCGCTGATCCGCCAGGTGCGGATGATCAAGAGCCATTACGAGATCCATCTGATGCAGGACGCTGCCGACCAGGTACACAAGGTCTATGAGCGGGCCAAAGAGGTGATCAAGGCAGGGATGACCGACTATGAACTGGCGGCTGAGTTGGAGTACACTGCCCGCAAGCATGGCCATCTGGGCTTGATCAGAATGCGGGTTTTCAACGGTGAAATGTGTTTTGGCCATACCTTTTCAGGCACCGACAGCGCTGTTCCGGCCTATACCGACACCCCTTTCGGCGGCCTGGGCGCTTCCCCCTGCTTTGGCCAGGGTGCCGGGCATAAGCCGATCGGCCCCAATGAACCGATTATCATGGACTTTGCCGGCAGTATTGACGGCTACCTGGTTGACCAGACCCGCATCTTCAGCATCGGTCCACTGACTGACAGACTTACGAAAGGCTTTGAAGACATGCTGAAGGTTCAGGAGCTGATGAAAGAAATTGCGGTTCCAGGTATCAGCTGGGGTGAGATCTACGACCGCTGTCACGGGCTGGCCATGGAACTGGGCTACGCCGACAGCTTCATGGGGGCTCCCGGCTCACAGGTATCCTTTATCGGTCACGGATTGGGGATTGAAATAGATGAATATCCATTTATAGCCAGAGGATTTAAAGACCAGACCATGGAGGTTGGTATGGCCTGGGCATTTGAGCCCAAAGTGGTCTTCCCCGGAGAGGGTGCTGTAGGCATTGAAAACACCTTCTATCTCAGTAATGACGGGCTGAAACAGCTGACCCGCTCAGAGGATGCGCTCGTAATTTTATAATGTTGTTTCAGTATACAAAAAACCTGTTGTATTTGCCCCCACAGGGTGTTATAACAGCCAAAATTTTTGTATACAGTATATTCAAAACCCTTATTGCATTGTGCAATTAACGAGTTGCACCATTATCCCGAAAGGAGAAGTACCCAATGGCTCTGAAGGAAACTCTCAAGCAGAAAATCGAAGAGCACCGTCCCCGCACCGCCCGTCTGGTAAAAGAATTCGGTAAGGTGAAGATTGATGAAGTAACTATCGATCAGTGCATCGGCGGCGCCCGTGACGTCCGTAACCTGGTAACCGATATCTCCTACCTGGATCCCCAGGAAGGTATCCGTTTCCGCGGTAAGACCATTCCTGAGACCTTTGAGGCGCTGCCAAAAGCTCCCGGCTCAAAATATCCTACTGTTGAGTCTTTCTGGTACATGCTGCTTACCGGTGATGTTCCGACCCAAGCGCAGGTTGACGAAGTTGTAGCCGAGTGGAAGACCCGTCAGGAAGTTCCCCAGTATGTATTTGATGCTATCCGTGCCCTGCCGAAAGACAGCCATCCAATGGTCATGCTGTCCGTAGCTATGCTGAGCATGCAGAAGGACTCCAAGTTTGCCGGTTTCTACAATTCCGGTAAATTCAACAAGATGACTGCTTGGGAATATGTCTATGAAGATGCCAGCGATATCGTTGCCCGTATCCCTATTATTGCTGCCTTCATCTACAACCTGAAGTATCGTGGTGACAAGCAGATCGCTATCGATCCTAAACTGGATATGGGTGCTAACTTTGCCCATATGATCGGCCAGAAAGAGGAGTACAAGGACGTTGCCCGTATGTACTTCATCCTGCACTCCGACCATGAGTCCGGTAACGTGTCTGCCCACACCACTCACCTGGTACACTCCGCTCTGTCTGACCCATACTACTCTTACTCCGCAGGTCTGAACGGTCTGGCTGGCCCGCTGCACGGTCTGGCAAACCAGGAAGTTCTGGACTGGACTCTGAAGTTCCAGGAGAAGTACTGCAAGGATGTTGAGCCTACTGAAGAACTGATCAAAGCTGCTCTGTGGGACACCCTGAACGCTGGTCAGGTAATCCCCGGCTACGGCCACGCTGTTCTGCGTAAGACTGACCCACGCTACACTTCACAGCGTGAGTTCTGCCTCAACACCCCGGGCCTCAATGAGTACCCGCTGTTCAAAGTTATCGCCAAGATCTTTGAAGTTGCTCCTGGCGTTCTGACCGAGCACGGCAAGACCAAGAACCCATGGCCTAACGTTGACGCACAGTCCGGCGTTATCCAGATGTACTACGGTCTGACCGAGTACGATTTCTACACCGTACTGTTCGGTGTAGGCCGCGCACTGGGCTGCATGGCTAACATTACTTGGGACCGCGGTCTGGGCTATGCCCTTGAGCGTCCGAAGTCTGTTACCACTGCAATGCTGGAGAAGTGGGCTGAGGCTGGCGGCCGTAACTAATCACCGCCTGCTGTTGCTGCAAAACAAAAGGGGATGCGTTCGCGCATCCCCTTTTTTGTTCCCTGCATCTCTTCCGGTACTGCTACTTGCCGGTAAAAACAGGCTTACGCCGTTCAAGAAAGGCGCGCCTCCCCTCTTCATAGTCGCTGCTATCGTAGGCCATACGCCGTAAACCCTGCACATACTCAAAGGTCTCGGGGCGTAAGGGGTAGGCATCAGCCAGCAGACGCAGTTGCTCCTTCATCACCCGGTTAGCCAGAGGTGAGTTATCAGCAATTCTGCCAGCCATTGCATAGGTAAACGTCTCAAGCTCTTCAGTGGCTACCAGGTGATTCAGGATGCCGACCTGCACTGCCCGTTCTGCAGAAATAGGCTCTGCCGTATAGAACATCTCCCGTGCTATCCGGGGGCCAACAATATTGAGAAAATGCATGATACCGGAGATATTATAGGGCACTCCCAGTTTGGCCGGCGTAATGGCAAATGAAGAACTTGGACACCCGATAGCAATATCACACACAAAGGAGAGGTCGCAGGCACCACCCCAGACAGATCCTTCGATCATTGCAATCACCGGAGAATGAAATCGCGCCACTGCCCGCAGCAGACACTCCAGAGGATCGTTGTATGACAAGGGGTCTCTGCCTGATAGAGGCAGTTCATGAATATTAAAACCGGATGACCAGACCTTGGTTCCTTGAGGAGCGCGAATTATCAGAGCCCGGACAGTCTCGTCCTGGGAGAACTGGTCAATAGCCTGAAGCATCTCGTCCAGCAACTGGCAGCTGAGACTGTTTCGTGTCTCCGGGTGATTAAAGGTGATGGTTGCTACCCGGTCATCAATGGCCGTCAGGATATGTGCCATAGTCGCCCCCTCTGCTGCTACTGTTCTTGTGGTTTCAGGCCGTATTGAAGCAGTTTACGCTGTAAGGCGGTGCGTTCCATCTCCAGGGTTGTTGCAGCCTTGTCCAGATCCCAGAGCGATTGTTGCAGCGTCTGCAGGATAAAGTCACGTTCAAACCGCTCACGTGCGGAACGCAATGATCCAATGCCCTGTTCATCTCCACCCGCAGGCTCATGCTGTTCGTCTGCCCCTCTCCTGCAGCTACCGCCAGGCATAAGCTCAGGCAGATCATCCGCAGTTACTACCGGGCCAGCAGCCATGATTAATATCCGCTCTACAATATTTTTCAACTCACGAATATTGCCTGGCCAGTCATAGGTCTGCAGACAGGCAAGGGCAGAATCATCGAAGATCTTGGGTTCCCATCCCTCGCGACGATGGAACTGCCGGACAAAGTGCTTGACAAGCAAGGGGATATCTTCCCGACGTTCGCGTAGAGGTGGTAATGCAAGCGGCACCACCTGCAGCAGCTGAAAAAGGTCTTCACGAAATTGGCCATCTTTAACCGCCTGAGAAAGGGAACGGGATGACGCAGCCACAACCCGCACATCAATCCGAACCGGACGTGAACCGCCACAACGCTCAAAGCATTGCTCGGTAAGTATCCGTAGCAGCTCTCCCTGTGCCTTTAAAGACAGTTCCTGTACCTCATCCAGAAACAGGGTACCGCCATCGGCAAGATCAAGCCGACCACGCTTCTGACTATCCGCCCCCAGATAGGCCCCCCGCTCATGGCCAAAGAGTTCATCTGCAAGCAGTTGCTCGGGAACAGCCATACAGTTAACAGCCACAAACGGCTTATCACGGCGGGTACTGTAATGATGAATGGCGCGGGCCACCAGTTCTTTGCCCACCCCCTCCTCACCATGAATGAGTACCGGAGTGGATGCAGGCGCAATCCGCTGAACCTGACCACGTAACAGTTCCAATCCCGCTGAGGAGCCAACCATCTCATGCTCTTTTTGGACAGATTGCCGCAAGGCCTCATTTTCTTTACGCAGCTCTTTAAAATTAAGCGCGTTGGCAATGGTAATTAAGACCTTATCCAATGAGAATGGCTTTTCAATAAAGTCAAAGGCCCCCATTCTGGTCGCCTTAACCGCTGTTTCTATGGTTCCATGCCCAGACATCATAACGACAGTCAGGTCAGGAAAAAGGTTCCTGACCCGTTCAAGGGTTTGAATACCATCCATACCGGGCATCCAGATATCCAGAAGCACCAGATCAGGCACCTCCTCACGTATCAGATCCAGTGCATCAGCTCCATTTTCGGCATGCAGCACCTGATACCCCTCATCCTCAAGGATCCCGCACAGTGAAATCCTGATGCTTTCCTCATCATCAACAACCAGGATCAGTTTTGACATTTATTTTCCCCCATAATGGTCTACGCGACCGGCAGTTCAATTACAAAACAGGCACCATTCG
>DAIQQT010000050.1:0-11164 GCA_036786685.1 Trichlorobacter sp. | reverse complement strand
TCACTTCCTCAAGGGTCTGGCCAAGCCTGATGGTGCGGGTTGTGGGTGCAGCCTTGCGTGGTCGTGCGGCAGGACGGGTCTCTTCCTCCGTATCAAACCATTCGTGTATGTCATCAAGCAGTTGTTGGGTGGTAATGTCTGCCAGCCCCTTATCATACTGGAAGCGGACAGAGGCCTGTAACGCCTGCGGCCCCCGTATGCCGGGCACCACGTAGCTGCTGACGGTGTACAGATCAAGCTGCAGGTAAGTATCGCCGGTACTTACTCCGTACAGATAGAGCCGTTCACCCGGTTTCAGGGCGCCGCTGTGAACACCGCCAAGGGACAGCTCGCTGCCACCAGCCATGACCAGTTTGTGGTTCTTCACCTGATTCGGCTTAAACATCTTGCTGGGCCGGTCAGCCCGCAAGCCTTCTTTACGGGGTGTCAGCACATCTCCGATGGTCTTGAAATTTCCCAGAAATCCGGGAACGGTGACCCGGTAGTTGCTGGTTACCGCCGAAGACAGCTCGTCAGGAGTGGCAGCAGAAGCCGGAGAGGCCATACACAACAGCAGCAGGGCGAATAGACAACGGATTTGATTGTGCATCGGATGTACCTTTCTGTTGTGCGCGGAATTAGCCGTGGGTCTGGCCCAGATAGATCCCGGCGGCCAGGGCGCAGATCACCACCAGGCAGAAGCAGGCAAAGCGCCAGTCCTTTTCCCGCACAAAGATCAGCCCTGCGGTAATCACCCGCATGATCGGCGTGGCAAGCAGCGCTAGCAGACCGGCGGTAATCAGGCGGTTGGCAATCGCCTCGTTGCCCAGCAGCATGGCGCCGATACCTCCGGCAATCAGCACAGCGGCAATAAACGAGCCGATCCGCAGCAGGCGGGCCAGGGTCAGCTCAATCGGTTCATGGGGTGAAGGAGTCTGTATATCGGGCTTGTTTGTGGTCATTTCAGCCCCCGGTAGATCATTTCAAAGGCGGTGTAGATGATGATCGGGATAAACAGCTTGCGGATGGTGGAGGACTTGAGCCGCACCATCAGCTTGGCCCCCAGGATCGCCCCCAGCAGCACCCCCAGCACCACCGGCCCGGTGATCATTGGCTTGACATCGCCACGAGCAAAATAGACCACGGCCCCGGAGGCGGCAGTGACGCCGATCATGAAATTTGAGGTGGCGGTGGAGGCCTTGAACGGTATCCGCATGATCTGGTCCATGGCCGGAACCTTGAAGATACCGGCTCCGATCCCCAGCAGACCTGCTGCAATGCCTGAAAAATACATGATGATCAGCCCCGGAACAGTGCCGGTGACCTGATAGTCGATCCGTCTACCCAGTTGGCGGTCGGTATAGGAGCCTTGCAGTTGCAGCTTTTGGGAGAGCCGGTCCGGCAGCACCCCTTCCGGCAACTCGTTCTTGCGGGTCTTGAACATGTTGTAGCCGGAATAGGCCAGCAGCAGGCCGAACAGGATGTAGAGGAAACGCTGGTCAAGGTACCCGGCAATCAGTGCGCCGCTGAGCGCACCGGTGGAGGTCCCCATCTCCAGCCAGATGGCCACCCGGGTGTTGGTCAGGCGATCCTGCAGAAAGGCCACTGCCGCGCCGGTGGAGGTGGCGATGATCGAGACCGTTGAGGCGGCAACCGCTGTCTGCATCGGCACGTTAAACAACAACGTCAGGACCGGCACGATGATGATACCGCCCCCCAGCCCCAGGATGGAGCCGAACACCCCGGCCGAAATCGCAATCAGAAAAATTTCAAGTGTCTGTACAAGCATCCAGCTCCTCTATCCCTGCCATACTGATGATCGTTGCCCTTGGTGCGTGTCCTTTCAGATACTCCTGAAACAGCTCCTGATCAATGATTTTGGCAAGCACAAGATATGAGACCATAGGAGATTCTCAATAATTCTGGGAAAAGCAGATGAAACCGGGATGAATAGGATAAACACGGATACATCAAAGAATTAGAAGCATACAATATGGCAAACCCGAAGGCTGAATGGTTTTTTGTTTAAATTACCAGGTTTTATCCGTATTTATTCTATGTATCTGTGGTTAACTGCCGTTGGGCAGAGCCCGGACAAAGATGCTTTATTTTTCCGAAAACGCCAGATGTGCACCCAGCCCGGCAAAAGCAGCGGCAAAACTCCGACGCAGCCAGGTCTGAACAGGTCTGGATTCCAGTACTGCAGTTCGGAACGTATGGGCCAGCAGGCCATAGACTACGAAAACCGCAAGGGTCATGGCCATGAAGACACCGCTGAGCAGCAGAAGTTGGAAAAGGGGGCTGGCAGAGTCAGGCGTTACAAATTGCGGTAGAAATGCCAGAAAGAACAGGGTCAGCTTGGGATTGAGGATGTTGAGCAGCAAGGCCTTTGCCACTAATGACAGGGCTGTGCTAGGTGACGGTCTGTTTTCAAGAGCAAAAGCAGAGGTGTCTTTCCAGGTTGCGTAGGAAATGTAGAACAGGTACGCCACACCGGCGTACTTGAGGGTCTGGAACGCCAGTGCGCTGGTATGCATGAGGGCAGCAAGGCCGAGGATGGTTGCCAGAAGATGGGGAATAATCCCCAGTGTACAGCCAACTGCTGCGTACATACTCGCTTTGCGCCCCTGCGTGATGCCGGTTGAAACCGTGAAAATAACCCCGGTGCCGGGAATAAGTACCACGATGAGAGAGGTAATAAGAAATTCAACGCTGATCATGGGGCATGCTCCTTAATGGCGGAAAAACAGCATCAACCGTCTTTCTTACTTCTGCAAGCCATTCAATTCTCTGGTTCTCAGAGCTGGTAACAACAATGCCGAACATCCTGCGGAAGAACCCGGTAACGCCGCACAGTCTGAAGATACAGTTTTTCCAGATGGTTTCAAGTGGATCACCAAAGACAAGTTTTTCTCTCTCCGCTTCAGTATTGGTCGTATTGAAAACAATAGCGGCTGTTGCTTTTAAAAGCCCGTTCGGTACCCCTTCACCAGAATCGTTCTCCTGAAATTCATAGGCAACACCTGGGCGAATAACCCTGTCCACCCACCCCTTTAAAATCGCCGGAGGTTGTCCCCACCAATTGGGGTGAATAATAATGATGCCGTCAGCTTCAGCTATCTCCTCACAGTGCGTCTTGACTAGCGCAGGCAAAGAAGCATTTCTTACGATTTCATCACATGGAAGTAAAGGATCAAACCCTTCCTGGTAAAGATCATGAAAAGAGACGTCGTGCCCATTGCATTCCAGTTGTGTAACTGCTGCCTGTGCAATGCCATGATTAAAACTGCCCTTGTCTGGATGGGCAAGAATGACCGATATTCGCATCAATGTCTTTCCTTTCCAGCGTTTACGGGATAACGGCAAACGCTTTACTATGACCATTTATATTTTCTCTTCTTTTGAAGACAACGGTTATGAGCTGCACCAGCGGAGCAAGGCTTTTTCCGCGCTGCCTGAGTGCCGCCGATGGCTGGGTCTTCGCTTTTATAAATTCTTTGTTTTTATAACATGTGTGGTATATTTGAGCCATGGTTGGACGAAAGATCATAATTCTCCACAGTTTCATAAAAAAGACGGATAAGACACCAAAACGGGAACTCGATATAGCACTCACCCGGCAGAAGGAGGTAATCAGTAATGAGCTATAAACCTGTTTCGTACAACCCCAAGAAAAAATTAGAGAAAGAACTTCAAGACCCCGATTTCAAGAAAGCCTGGGAAGCCCTGGATGATGAGTTTGCTACTCTGGATGCCCTGCTGGCGGCGCGGCGTCAGGCCGGGATGACCCAGGAGCAAGTAGCAGCCAAAATGGGTGTTTCTCAACCTTCACTGGCGAGAGTAGAATCGTCGCTCGGTTCTCACCGTCATTCTCCGTCTCTTGAGATGCTCCGCAAGTACGCTGCCGCTGTCAACTGCAAGCTGGAGATCAGACTGATACCTCAGCATTCTTGATTTGAATTGAGTAGCTTAACTTGGGTTTCTGAGTTAAGCGATTTGGCCTCTGCGACGCATCTCTGCAACAGAGCATCAGGATCAAAGGCCGTCACCGATACTATTCAGCCCCATAGATCCATACCCTCCATTTGGTAGCAACCCGCTGAAGTTTCTTCACAGCGGAAGAACCATCCTCCGGCCAGATCAGCTAATGGGTATTCTCGTTGAAGTTCGGTTTCACTCAGTGTTTTTTCGCCTTTCTAATTTTTTTCGTTTACCAACGGTAGCGTGGCGCAGCGGCGTAGCGTTAGCGGAGACCTGCTGCCGCCGCGTGGTTAGGCCATTTGGTTACTTTTTGCGGATTTTAGGTTGAGGTGCAGATATAAAATGCTCAACCGAAAGCAATTTTGCGGTCTTGAAGCACTCAAAAATCGATTTGGTCGCCTTTTGCAGAGATTTAATATTGATAACTGCAATCCAGTTCGGTCGACTGGCGTATTCGTAAATCGATTGCTCCAAGAAGGGAAAGCGGTGCACGTATCTCGACTCTTCAGTTATATGTTTTGTTGCTGCATCTAGATTTTGGTCAAAAAGCTGATTGTTCCCGTCGTAATAAAGCCATGTCCATTCAAGTTCATCTGCTATATCGGATGGATCTTTTGCATCCGCAATAACTTGAAGGTCTGTGATTTCAGGTTTTAATCGATAAATGGTGGCATTGGTAACAATGACCGGCACTACACCCTCACAGTTTGGTTTGTATAGGCGTTCATCATCGAATGTGTTTTCAAAATCTAAGTTATGGCGAAAAAGTGTCCGAAGGCAGTGAGGGAAAAAGGCATTTACGAGTTGTTGAAGCGCAGTGTAGACGGCGTTATCTTGCCTGTCTCCACTGTTAGAAACTACGATTCCTCCGCTAGAAGTCGGTGCAAGCTTCAAAAATCGTGTGCTGTGGGGGTTTTTTATCGTGTTATATGGACCTATGTTTAGAAAACGATCGTCGAAATGCCAACGATATGGCTCATGAGGCAAGAAAAACCAAAACCTGCTTGTATCGTGGTATTTACATTCAACAAGAAGGGTCAGGGCCGTGTCACGGTTGGCTTTTGGATGAGTTGCTTCGAGATCAATCGAAAACCATGTCGGTTCCCCAGTCTTATTCGGGCGTTCGATTTCTCGTTCAGGGTGACATAGCCATCCATCTGCTTTCAGGGTCGCATGGGTCAAGTGCTCGAGTGGCATCCCTGACTTCAGAAAACTCTCTCCCCATTTTTTAGCGGTCATATTCACTCCAATTTATTTTCTCAGTTCTATACCTAACTCGCTATTGAGCGGTTCACGCACGCAAGTGAACCGGTCATCCTCCCAAATGGAACATGTATCCTGCAGGCTTGTACGTTTCCAGTAGTTCTGCCAACCGTCTGAAGTAGTCTTCCAGTGTGACCGTCGTAACCTCGTGATTCAATGAGCGGGTGGTGTCACTCAGCGACAACAGCAGCCCCGGTGTCGGGCCAAGTTGAGCAAATATCTCGCGGAAGCTGGTAAGTGTGCGGGGGGGCTGTGGTGTCGGGGTTTTTACCAGTTTGATCTACACTAGATCCAGCTGCCTGCAGGCGCTATTTTAAGCAAATTTAAAGTGACACTTTAAATTTGCATTGATCGAAACTTGCTACTGTTCAAATCAGCCCTGCTACATCATCTGTCAGAACTAGCGCACATATCCGGCTGGTTTGAAGGGGGGTACCGGTCCGGTACCGCGGTCAATACTGGTGTTGTGGCGCTGCATCGCCTTCAGATGCTGGTTGACTTCGTGGGGCAGCAGGATTCGTTCTTTCACAAAGTATTCACCCAGCCGGGGCTGGCTGTGGTGCTGGTGCCTGACCAGAAAGGCGGCCTGTTTAGGGGTCAGCAGGCCCAGGGCAACCGCTTTTTCACCGAACACGCCGGGGATATCGGTGGCTGCACGGACAATCTGGATATCTTTGTCGTTCAGCCAGCCCCAGGCCTTGGCAATTTCACCGTAGGGCGGACGCTGGTCCCGCTGCCAGCGCATGCCGCGCACCAGATCCTGCCAGGAGATTTCAGCGGCAAAATACAGAAACTGGCCGAATTTGAGTTTGTAGGTGGGGAAAACGCCGGTGTAGTACCGTTCATGCTCTTTCTTGGGAAGCTTTTCCACAACCGGACGTACCGGCTTGACAATCGTTGGACGGGCATAGCTGGTGAAGGGATTTGAAGGCCGTGCCGCTGCCGGTCCAGCAGCCTTTTTTTGGGCAGCCTCCAGATGCTCAATCAGAATATCCCGCGCCGAGACCAGGGAACTGACCGCCTCGCCGCAGTGCTGCGCCACACTCTGGGCGGAATCCGGGTGAAAGGTGCGCACCCGGCGCCTGAAGGCCGATTTTACCTCGGCAGCGGTAACCCGCCGTAGATCAGCGGCCTCGCCAAACAGTATTTTTACTGCGTCTGATGGATGCATAGGCGTTCTTACTCCTCATCAGCAGGATTTCAGGCAGTGACAAAACGTGCTATTTTTTGACCATCCATTTGTACTCCGGTATCAGGCACCTGACAATAGCTGACATTACCTTTTGGTTCAATCGGAACTACCATGAACAAAGCTGAACGACTCTTTCAACTGGTGACCCTGCTCCGCTCCCGGCGCACGGCCATAACTGCCGATGCGATTGCCGCAATGATGGGGGTTTCGGTGCGCACGGTTTACCGCGATGTGCAGGCGCTGTCCCTTTCCGGTGTCCCGATTGAGGGTGAAGCGGGGGTCGGCTTTCTGATCCGTCCCGGCCATCACCTGCCGCCGCTGATGTTCACCCCGGACGAGCTGCAGGCTCTGATTGTGGGTAGCCGTATGGTCCAGTCGTTTACCGACCGGGATCTGGCCAGGGCAGCGCAGCAGGTGGAGCAGAAGATCAGGTCGGTGCTGACCGACGAACTGAAACAGCACGCAGAACAGCAGCCGTACCGGATACCGGTTGTTGAGGATGATGACGGACTGCGTGAGACCCATGGCCAACTGCGCCGGGCCTGCGAACAGCATTGCAAGCTTGCTGTCGGTTATGCTGATGAAAACGGCAGTGAGACAGAACGGATTATCTGGCCGCTGGGGATGATCGGCTGGACCAGTTGCTGGACCCTGCTGGCCTGGTGCGAGCTGCGCCGGGATTACCGCAACTTTCGCTTTGACCGTTTCCGGTCATTGCAGGTGCTGGAAGAACACTTTACCCCCACTGCCGAAATCAGCATCGCCGCATACCTGAAGCAGGTGATCGGCATCCGCGACATCGGCTAGCTACTCTTTTTCCAATTTTCATTCAACAGGACACCAAAATATCAACCACCCCCACCCCCTCCTTATCTAAGGAGGGGAGGCAGCACTAAATCCCCCTCCTGTTTTAGGAGGGGACAGGGGTGGTAAGCATCGTTTTGCAGGCAAAGCCGAATTAGCCCAGCGTCTCCCGTTCTGCCTTGCGCAATCCCTTGACCACCAGCCGGTAGGATGCCTCAATCATGGTCAGCAGCAGCTCCTGCGGCACTGATCCATCCAGTGTTACCGTATTCCAGTGGTTCTTGTTCATGTAGTAGCCCGGCTGGATAGCGCTGAATATGCGCCGCAGTTCATCCGCCTCGTCGGGATCAGATTTCAGCGTAATCCGCAGCGGTTCTTCCTGCCAGGCCACCAGGGCAAACATCTTGCCAGCCACCTTGAATACAGCAGCATCAGGGCCAAAAGGATACTCCAGTACCGCTCCCTTTTTACCCAGTAACAGACCTTCCAATGCCTCGTAGTCCATAAAATCTCAAACCTCCTGATCTGCTACACAAGGTAGCAAAACGCTCCTGACAGCGGCTGTCAGGAAATGCAGCTAGCGTGATTGAAACAGTGCTTGATCATATACCACACGCAAAGGAGAACGAACATGACCGCAAAAGCACTACCCGCAGGCTACCATACTGTCACTCCCTATCTGACGGTGCACGGGACAGCAGAGCTGATCGAGTTTCTGGAACTGGCATTTGGGGCACAAGAGAAGGAACGGTTGCTGCGGCCGGACGGCAGGGTCGGCCATGCCGAGCTATGGATCGGCGACTCGCTTATCATGCTGGGCGAACCGAAAGGGTGCGAAGCGATGCCCGGCTCATTTTACCTGTATCTGGATGATGTGGATGCGGTCTACCAACAGGCGCTGGCAGCAGGGGCAACGTCAGCCATGGAACCGGCTGATCAGTTCTGGGGTGACCGTCAGGGCGGTGTACGTGACCGGTTCGGTAACCTCTGGTGGCTGGCAACCCGGATTGAAGAGGTTGACGCAGAAGAGCTTATGCGGCGCATGGCTGCCTGTTGCACAAAATAGGCTGGTAACCAGGGGAACAGGGATGTCTCGAGCAAATAGAGGGACACCTTACCCATTTATCTGCCCCAATCCCCCTGACACGCGCACTTATGCTTCCTCAACCATCACCCCATCCAGCCTCAACAGCTTACCCCGCCGTAGGCTCAAACCCCACCGGCGGGGAGATTGTCCCACCTGCAGCGGCGCAGTTCAACCCACCAGCATCACCGACGCCAAATTCAGGAAACCATTCTAAAGATAGCCATCCGCGCTACAAAGCCCGAGTAACAAACCAGAGTCTGTTTTTTGTTGACCGGTTCTATTTGAATTGTTATATCAAGAAAAGTTGATATAGCTGTTTTAGGAAAACTGATCTATGCTTCTTAATGTTCTCAAAGCCCTTGCTGACGCCAGCCGCCTGCGCCTGGTGGCAATCCTGCTGCGTGGTGAATTCACGGTGCAGGAATTGACCGCCATTCTGGGCATGGGACAATCCCGTGTTTCGCGGCATTTGAAGATTCTCAGCGAGGCCGGGGTGCTGTCAGTCAAGCGCCAGGGCACCTGGAGCTACTACCGGATCGGGAATGGTTCCCCCTTTTTTTCGGCAGCCCGTCCACTGCTGGAGGCTGAACTGGCAGCACTGCCGGAGCGGGAGCAGGATCTGGCAGCTGTGGCCGCCGTACTGGAAGAACGCCGTCGCCGCAGCCAGGAGTTTTTTGACCATCATGCCCGGCAGTGGGATGAGCTGGCCCGTACACTGCTGCCGATGCCGGAGTATCGTGAAAAGCTGCTGGCGCTGGTACCGGCCTGCGAGCAGATCGTTGAGATCGGGCTGGGCACCGGCGGCCTGCTGCCCGCCTTGGCTGCCAAGGCACAGGATGGGGTCATTGGGGTGGACCATTCGCCGGCCATGCTGGACGAGGCCCGTCGCCGCCTGACCCAGGCAGGGATTGCCGGTATTGACCTGCGCCTGGGAGAGATGAGCCATCTGCCGTTGCCGGACTGCTCAACCAGCTGCGCGGTGCTGGATATGGTGCTTCACCATGCTGCCGATCCACCGGCGGTACTGGCTGAAATCAGGCGCGTGCTGATTGCGGGCGGTTCGCTGCTGCTGGCTGATCTGGCCCGCCATGAACGGGAGCTGGCACGGGAGCAGTTGGCAGACCAGTGGCTGGGATTTGAAGAGGAAGAGCTGAAGAACTGGCTGCGACAGGCCGGTTTTGCACAGGTTGCCGTCACCCAGGTGAAGCCGCAACCAGGGCAGGAAACCGTGTTGCTGCTACAGGCACACACCACAACCAAAGGAGAATGAAGATGGGAACTGATTACATCGTAGCTGACCTTGGCCTGGCAGACTGGGGCCGTAAAGAGATTAAAATAGCCGAAACCGAGATGCCCGGCCTGATGGCGATCCGCGAGGAATATGCCGCCAGCCAGCCGCTGAAAGGGGCCCGGATTACCGGTTCACTGCATATGACCATCCAGACCGCCGTACTGATTGAGACCCTGACCGCCCTGGGTGCTGAGGTCCGCTGGGCCTCCTGCAACATCTTCTCTACCCAGGATCATGCAGCCGCTGCCATTGCTGCTGCCGGCGTGCCGGTCTTTGCTGTCAAGGGCGAATCCCTGACCGATTACTGGGACTACACCCACAAGATCTTTGAATGGGCAGACGGCGGCTTCTCCAACATGATCCTGGATGACGGCGGCGACGCGACCCTGCTGCTGCACCTGGGTACCAAGGCAGAAAAAGATCTCAGCGTCCTGAACAACCCCGGCTCTGAGGAAGAGACGATCCTGTTTGCCGCCATCAAGGCCAAACTGGCGGTTGATCCAACCTGGTACTCGGTCCGTCTGGCCCAGATCAAGGGGGTCACCGAAGAGACCACCACCGGCGTACACCGTCTGTATCAGATGCATGAGCGGGGCGAGCTGGCCTTCCCGGCCATCAACGTCAACGATTCTGTCACCAAGTCCAAGTTCGACAACCTCTACGGCTGCCGCGAATCGCTGGTGGACGGCATCAAGCGGGCCACCGACGTGATGGTGGCCGGCAAGGTTGCTCTGGTCTGTGGCTACGGTGATGTGGGCAAGGGTTCTGCCCAGGCGTTGCGCGCCCTGTCGGCCCAGGTATGGGTGACCGAGGTTGACCCGATCTGCGCCCTGCAGGCAGCCATGGAAGGCTACCGCGTGGTAACCATGGAGTATGCTGCTGACAAGGCTGACATCTTCGTCACCTGCACCGGCAACTACCACGTCATCACCCATGAGCACCTGCTGAAGATGAAGGATCAGGCCATTGTCTGCAACATCGGCCATTTTGACAACGAGATTGAGGTTGCAGCCCTGGAGCAGTACCAGTGGGAGGAGATCAAACCCCAGGTGGACCATATCATCCTACCTTCCGGCAACCGGATCATCCTGCTGGCCAAGGGGCGTCTGGTGAACCTGGGCTGCGCCACCGGCCACCCCAGCTACGTCATGTCATCCTCCTTTGCCAACCAGACCATTGCCCAGATCGAGATCTTCTGCAACCCGGGCAAATATCCCACCGGCGTCTATGTGCTGCCCAAGCATCTGGATGAGAAGGTGGCCCGGCTGCAGCTGAAAAAACTGAATGCCCAGCTGTCAGTATTGACCAAGGAGCAGGCTGATTACATCGGCGTACCGGTGGAAGGCCCCTACAAGGCCGAGCATTATCGGTACTGATTAAGGAAGTGACCAATGGGAAACGACAAGACCGGCTGTAATCCTGAAGAACACCGCGAGCATATCTGCGAGTTGGAACGGGATGGAGAGTGGGAAACCCTGGCCTGTGTTACCCGTAACCCTACGGTATACTGTGACAACTGCAAGGCCGAGGCTGTTTCAGGCAAACATGTCTGTGAGCCTCGGCCTCT
>DAIQQT010000421.1:0-2184 GCA_036786685.1 Trichlorobacter sp. | reverse complement strand
CTTGTCATCGTAATACTTGAACTTGTGCATGATCCGGTTGCGGTAGCGCTTGGGCTGCAGGTCACGGGGGTTGTGGCCGGAGGCATGATTGGTAAACTTTGAAAATCCGCAGGCATCCCAGAATTTACGACGTTTACCGGCCTTTTCGGTTCCTTCATCAATAATATCGAAACAGTGGCAGGCCGGGCAGACAAAGGCGCAGGCACCGCAGCCGACACAACGGACCGCAATACTATCCCATGCAGCATCTTCAAAATGCTCATCCAACCAGGCCTTGATCTTTTTCAGGTCAAAAGGGGTGGCAGCAGGCTGGGCCAACGGCAACGGCTTGACACCATCCGGCTCTGAAAAGCGGTCGCTCCAGGTTGCAAGAAACGCATTCCCCTTGTCACTGTGGCTTTCAACCAGAAAACCACCTCCTGTGAGCGGGCTGAACATCAGATCAGTCCCCTTTGGATCGTTTGGAGAAAGGCCGACCGCAGTACAGAAACAGGCGTCATCAGCCGTGGTGCAGCCCAGTCCGATAATAGTAGTCTTTTTACGACGTTCCAGAAAAAACTGATCCTTGTAATCCCAGGAAAAAACTGCGTCCAGCACCGGTATCGCAGCTGCATCACAGGGCCGCACGCCGAACAGTACGGTTTCCGGAAAACGGGCAGGATCAATATCCTGTACCGTCACCTGCTGACCTTCCTTACGGTACTCAAGCAGGTCTTCGCAGACCGGAAAAAAGGCCTCTTTGGCCGAACGTCTCGGCAGTTCATCGGTCACCAGGTCCGAGGCTGAGGCGAGCGGTTCATACAGTACCATGGTACCTGACTGGCGTGGTCCGACAACCCGCTGCCCTTTCAGGAGCAGGCTGTCTATCAGCAATCGCAGGTTGGCTTCAGTTATCTGTCTCTGCATAGGTGGTAGCTTTCGTCCTAACGGATAAACGATTGATCATCATCTTCGCGGTAACTGGTGAGCGGCCCGGTCTCCCGCACCTCAAATCCGGCCTCACTGTTAAACAATGCCTTCAACTCTTTGGCCATTTTACGGTTCAGGAGGTTAAGCGGTATATCCATAGGACAGACCCGCTCACACTCGCCGCAACCGGCACAACGACCGGCCAGGTGCATGGCCCGCACCAGGTGCCAGGCGGTATTACCGGAGGGACGGGGTGTCTGCTCCACCATCTGGGGCCGGTTACGGTCACAGAGGCACTGTTCACAGAAACAGAACGGGCAGACCTGACGGCAGGCGTAGCATTTGATACATTTGCTGAACTGTTCTTTCCAGAATTCCCACCGTTCAGAGGGTGTCATGGCCTCAAGCCGGGCGATCTCGTTGCTGTACCGCTTCTCAAGATCAGGCAGGGGAGCCGGCGTCACCGCCGGTACAAAATCACAGCCCAGCGGAAGCTGATCAGTACATTCACAACATTTTGAGGCGATGGACACGGTTGTCAGTTCTGTGGCAGGCTTGATCAGGGAACCAAGCACGCCGCCGCAGGGAATGCCGATCAGATAGAGATCCCCACGCTTCAGTTGCGATTCCCCCAGTAACCCAACCAGTGCCTTCAGGTCACAGCCTTTGACCACGATACCGATTCTGCCGGTCTTGGGGACATCTTTTTTGGCCTTGGTCAGGTAGACGGCCAGGTTGTTGACGCAGGCGGCGGAAAAGAGCAGCTTGTCTGTCTCTTCAGCAGTGGTAATCACAACTGGCTGGGTGGAGCCGTTGCGGCGTCCGGCAGCATAGCCGATGACGGCGGAGACGGTTCCGTCAGCCAGAATACGTCGTGCCTCACTGCGAATGGCATCACTTATGGCGCTGTAACTGGATATGTCTATGGTCTGTGTCATGTTACATCGCCTCGTACACGGCCTGCAGCTCCGGGTTGTTCAGGTTGCCTGACCACTGTTCTTCAAGCACCAGGCCCTTGAATTCCACCATTGAACCCATAGCCCGTACCCGTTCCGTCAGATCGGTCACCACCTCAACCCATTTGCCCCCCTCGGCAGCCGAGACCCAGGAGAATTGAATCCGGTTCAGATCAACCCCGATGAATTCAAGCAGCTTGCGGAAGGCGGCAAATCTGCGCCGGGCGTGGAAGTTTCCGGCAATGTAGTGGCAGTCGCCCGGATGGCAGCCGGAGACCAGTACGCCATCTGCCCCTTGCTGAAAGGCCTTGAGGATAAA
>DAIQQT010000049.1:0-11214 GCA_036786685.1 Trichlorobacter sp. | reverse complement strand
CTGGATGTAATTGTTGAAAAAATGAAGCGCAAGTTTAACGTGGATGTGGTACTGAAGACTCCCAAGGTGCCGTACTTTGAAACCATTCGCGGGACAGCCAAGGTGCAGGGCAAGTACAAAAAACAGTCCGGCGGTCGAGGCCAGTACGGTGACTGCTGGATCGAGATGGGGCCAACCGGACGCGGCGAAGGCTATCTCTTTGAAGATAAGGTTGTAGGTGGCGTGGTTCCCCGTCAGTATATCCCCGCGGTTGATAAGGGGATTCAGGAAGCTGCGATTGAAGGATTCCTGGCAGGTTATCCGGTGGTTGACTTCAGGGTGGCACTGTATGATGGTTCCTTTCACACCGTTGATTCATCTGAAATGGCCTTTAAGGTTGCTGGTTCGCTGGCCTTTAAAAAGGCAATGGAACAGTGTAAGCCGGTTCTGCTTGAGCCGATCGTCAATCTGTCTGTGACGGTGCCGGATGAAAATATGGGGGATGTAATTGGTGATCTCAACTCCCGGCGTGGCAAGGTGGTTGGGGTTGAGCCCAAGGCAAACTCACAGACAATCAAGGCGGTGGTGCCGATGTCAGAGGTGTTGGCCTATTCCAATGATCTGAAATCCATGACCAGTGACCGCGGTCTGTTCAGTACCGAGTTTTCACACTATGAAGAGGTGCCGACCCATATGGCACAGAAGGTTATCGCGGAAGCCCAGGCGGCAAAGAAAGATTAACTGATTCAGCGGGATGATGAGCTGAGTGTTGGAGCTTTGTACCGCTCCGGGGGTGCAATCCCGCAGATCCAGTATTTACGGAGGTGTCGAGTATGGATTCAAAGTTTAGTAGTGAGACAACTGAAGGTGAGACACAGACTCAGCCCCAGGAGAAAGGCCGTCAGACCGGCATGGTTGTGCTGTTGTTACTCCTGTTGGGCGGGTTTGGGTATCTCTACTTTTTCACCGGCCTGATCCGGCCTCAGGAACAGCCACCGGCTCCCCAACCTCCGCCACAGGTGGTAAAACAGCCATTACCGGCCCGTGATGCCTCACCTGTTGAGGCAGGGAAAACAGGTGAACAAAAGGCACAGGCAACACCTCCGCCGGTAGCCCCGGCGGCAGCACCTGCTGCATCAGCAGTTAAGCCGGTGCAAAAACCGGCTGACGCCAAAGTTGCTGCTGTTGCTCCAGCAAAGCCGGAGGAGAAGAAGCCTGCACCTGCCAAACCGGCTGTAAAACCTGAACCGGTAAAGGCGGCAGCAGCTCCGGCTGCAAAGAAACAAGAATTGTCTAAACCGGCTGTACCGGCCAAGCAGCCTGAAAAGGCGGTGGCAGACGCAAAGCCGGTTCAGCCTAAACAGACTGAAGCAGTTCGTAAAGTCGCTGCAGCCCCTAAAAAGAATGGCCCCTGGACTGTTGTGGCAGGTCTATATGTTGTAGAAGAGGTCCTGGCAGAAGATCTGACAAAGGTAAAAAAGGCTGGCCTTACACCGCTGATGACCAGTGGGCCAAAACGCCCTGTTGCCATGAATCGCTTATTCTATGGCGAATACAGCAGCAAGGAAGAGGCTCAACAGGCAGTGGAAAAACTGCAGCGAACTGCAGGCAGTGGTTTCTCAGCCCAGCGCGGCGCCAAACATGAGGTCTACGCCGGTTCCTATGCTGTGCTGAGTGGTGCTCAGGCTGAGCAACAACGCTTGGCTGCAGCAGGTGTGAAGGTATCGATCAAGAAGGCTCAGGTGCCGCTTGCCTCCCGCAAATTGACAGCAGGTACCTTTACTGATCGCAAGTCAGCTGATGATGCGGTGAAAAAGCTGAAGGCTGCCGGCATAGCCGCACCGGTACTTGAGTAGCGGAGTTTTTAGTGGCTGAAACGGTAAAACTGAGCATCCCTGCGTCGGTGGCAGCCTTTGTGCGGCCAAGTATACCACTGGAGGAGCGGCTGCGGGGGGCTGGAGGGGCTGTAAACCTTCCCCCCCGAGAGCTGCTCTTGTTGTTGTTTTGTTTAAGCAAAGATAGTCAGCCTGAGGTATCCTGCCTGGCAGTGAGTACTTTGGCTGCGCTGGATAAAAAAAAGCTTGTCAGTGCTCTGGAGGGGGGCGGGTTACATCCAGCTGTGCTGCATTTTGTTGCAGGTACCAGCGGGGCTGATCCGGCGGTCAGGACTGTCTTGCTTGCTGCTGCTGAACTTGCACCAGCAACCCGTGACCTGTTGCTGGCACAGTACCCCGTTGTTGCCGAAGGGGCTACTGCTGACCAGTTCGTGCACGATGATGCAGATAGCGTTGTTGAGCCTGAAGCAGAGGCGCTGGAGCATGCAGATGATGTCTCGGAAACCGATCTTGAGCAGGCCTCTGATGAAGAGGGTGACGAGTACCTGAGTAAATACCAGCTGGCCCTTGAGATGGGGATTAGTGAAAAAATCAAGATGGCGCTGACCGGTGATAAGGAGTGGCGTAAAATTCTGGTTAAGGATGCCAACAAACTGGTGAGTGCCGGTGTGCTGAAAAATCCCCGGATGTCTGAGCCAGAGGTGTTGACGCTGCTGAAGTCCGGGGTGCAGAATGATGAGATCATGCGTCTGATCTGCGCCAATAAGGAATGGGTCAAAAACTACCAGATCCGTAAGGCGCTGATCGAAAATCCCAAGACACCACTGGCTAATGCACTGCGCTACCTGAGCACCATGAATGAAAAGGATGTTGCCAGCTACGCCAAGAGCCGCAATATCTCCTCCGTTGTTGCCACACAGGCCAAGCGGATGATAATGAACAAAAAACGCTAGAATATTTAAGTAAGGTTTTTCCTTCATGGCAGTAATTAATCACGCAAAGCGCGAAATAAATGCAAAAATTGTGTATTTTGGTCCCCCTGGCTGCGGCAAGGGAGAACTGTTCCGCTTTATCCATCAGAGAATAAAGCCAAGCCTGTGCGGCCCACTTAAGGCTATGCCTGCTGGTCAGGATTCCTTGCTTTTCTTTGATTATATTCCGTTTGAAACATCCAGTCTTGATGGTTATCGTATCCGTTTTCACCTCTATACCATGACCGGTCCGGTCAGTAATCCTGGAACATGGAAAATGACCTTGAAGGGGGTTGATGGAATTGCCCTTGTGACAAGCGGCGGGGCATCCGGTTGTGATAATGCGACTGACTGCCTTCGGGTTTTAAGGTCTATGCTAACCGGTTATGGCAGAGATTTACACAGGCTGCCCAGGGTCTGGCTTCCGTCGGATCTTGCAGGTGGACCGGACAGTGGAACTGATCTTGTCGCCTGCTTTGATGCAAGCCGGACGGTTGTCTGCTCTACTGCTACCGGCGAAGGGGTATTGCGGTCTTTGGCATTGCTTTCCCAGGAGGTGCTGCAGGCGCTGCGGGATGAGTATGAACCGGCAGATGAAGTAGTGACCGATCCAATCCTGCAGGCGGATGTTACAGATGAATTGCTTGTGGTTGATAGACCGGAAAAAAGTGAAGGATCGGGTAGATCAATTACCCTGCCTGAGTTGAAGGTTTCGCTTGCCGGTAGCACATCGGTCACGATCCCCTTGGTTGTTCAGTGTGGAGAAACCACTAAACGATGTCAGCTGTCTTTTTCTGTTCAGCTGAAAGATGAGTTACTATGATGTTTTCCGCATTTGAGGTGCAGTTGCTGATTCGTCTCCTGCTGGCCACCCTGCTGGGTGGGTTAATCGGTCTGGAACGGGAACTGCATGGTCGACCGGCCGGTTTTCGTACGCATTTGATGGTTGCCTTGGGTGCTGCCTTGTATATGGGGATCTCGATTCATTTCTACCAGGAATATGGCGGCATGTCAGGTAATCTCGCTGTTCGGGTCGATCCTGGGCGGGTTGCGGCACAGATTGTGGTTGGTATCGGCTTCCTTGGTGCAGGGGCCATTATTCGTGAAAACGCCTCAGTTCGTGGCCTGACAACGGCTGCCTGTCTGTGGGTGGCAGCGGCTATCGGTACTGCCTGCGGTGCCGGCATGTTACTGATTGCGGTGATGGTAACTGCAATCTCGTTAATCAGTTTACTCGTCTTAAAGCGGGTTGAAGAAGGGTTGAACAGGGATACCTACCAACAGGTAACCGTTGTCAGTGGCTATCGTGAAGGGCTATCCGAGCGGATTACCCAGGTTGTGCGGGATTGTGGTTCTGATCTGATGGAAAGCGGCGTTGAAAGGGATGTCGAGGCGGGTACGGTCAGATTTGATTTTCGCGTCCGGGTAATCAGCGGAATTGCAACCTGCAGGCTGGTTGATGTTCTGTCCGGTGTTGAAGGGGTAAAACGGGTCAGTCTGCGCTGATTTGGCGGTTCAGGCGAGGGAAGAGGAAAGGAACCTCTTGCTGGTACTGGCGATAGGCAGGACCAAGCAGGCGAACCATCCGGCGCTCTTCAAGCACGGCTCCGAAGATAAAGTAGGGGATACTGAACAGGGTTAAGACTATCCAGCGGGTTGTGATCACCGGATTTAACAGTAGGAACAGTATGCCCAGCAGGTAGAGTGGATGCCGTACCACGCTGTAGCAACCGGTGGTTATCAGTGTAGGCTGCTTATCCGGATCAGCAAGGTCTGTCCCCATAAAGCTGGTCAGACCGGTCTGCCGCAGGCAACTCAGACCAATCCAGAGTATAATAAACTGCAGGCCGTGGAGCACAAGACTCCAAATACCCGGCGGCACGTAGATGACGCTGGTTGATTGCCAAGCCAGCATGACCCAGCCAAAGAGTAACAAGGAAAGCAGGTTGTAGATAAGTCGATAGCCAGACAGGGGGCGTCCGATAAAAAGCTGTATACGGCTCTTTATTCGTGGTGCCGCCAGCAGTGAGTGTATGATGCAAAAAACGGTAAGGCGCAGCATAAAGTCCAAGCTGTCCGGCATGGTTACCCCCTGTGTCAGAGTATCTAACCTAGCATTGCCGACTTGTGTAGACAAGCGGAACGTGTTAGGTTTTGGCTGTATACACTAAGTTTGAACTGGAGGAGTACGTTCAGATGCCGATTATTACAATTTCTCGTGAGATGGGGACCGGTGCCTATGGCATTGCCAAAGAGCTGGCAAAGAAATTGAAGTATACCTTGGTTGATGGTCCCAAGCTTGCGGCCTGTGCTGCAGAATACGGACTTCCTCTTGAAATGCTTCAGGCAGTGGACGAGAAGCCGCCTTCATATAACACGGTTGAAGACCGGGCGCGGGCTGCCTCATTAAACTCGATTGAGCTGATTCTGCTGGACCTTGCCAAAAAAGGGAATGTTATTCTGTACGGTCGAGGTGGACAGGACCTTGTGCAGGGGTGTGGTAATGTGCTTCGTCTGCGTTTTGTTGCGGATTTTGAGGAGCGTGTAGAGCGTTTTGCCGAGCGGGAATGGATTGATCCGGATCTGGCACAGGAGCTGATCCGTCGCAGCGACCACCAGCGGGGTGGGTTTATTCATTTTTATTTTGACCGTGACTGGAATGACCCGCTTGGGTATGACCTGACTTTTAATACCTCCCGGCTTTCTTCCAGTGCCATTATTGATATCGTTGTGGCAGCAGTGAAAGATCCGCAGCTGAAAGAAGCAGACTCCTGGTCTGCCTCTGAAATTGAAAACACCATTCTGGTTAAAAAGATTGAAACTGCCCTGTTGCGTTCTGAAGAACTGGAATACCGTCCTTTCCGGATTGAAGTGGAAGACGGGCAGGTAACCTTGTCCGGCTATATCGGGTCAGAGCAGGAGAAAAAAGCAGCCCTGAAGGTGGCTGCAGCCATTAAAGGTGTTACTGGCGTAAATGATAACCTGCATGTTGTTAACTATAGAGAATACAAGGATAAATGCTGATTAATCAGTGGCTGCCGCTCGTTCGGCAGCTCGTTTGCGTAAGGGCGGGAGCAGGGCATCGGAAAAACGGGTGCCCCCCCGTCCTTTCCCCATTTGATCATGTTCTTCAATGCCGTGAAAATCAGATCCTCCGGTCGGTATCAGCTTTAAACGGTTGGCAAGGGTTTGTAGAAACATAATCTCGTGTTCCGCTGCCAGGGTGTTGTAGACCTCAAGCCCGTCCAGACCAAGTTCTTGCAGTTCAGTAACCAGCTCTGTCAGTATCTGTTGATCGCGGGTGATGCTGGTGGGGTGGGCTAATACCGCTACACCGCCAATACGTTGAATGGTTCTCAGGGCATCTTCCATGGGCCAGTACGTCTTGGGGACATCGCACGGCACAAGGTAACGGCTAAAGGCATCCTCCATGCCGCTCACATAGCCGCGTTGATACAGGGCGCGGGCGATATGCGGCCGTCCCATAACGCCATCTGCAAGTGCCTCAACTTCCTCTATGGTCAAGGGCTCCTTTTGTTCCTGCTGCAGTACCTGATTAACCGCCATGATGATCTCACGATTTCTGTTACTTCTGCGAAAGGCAAATGTATCCAACCGCTCGGTCAGCTCAGCTGCATGGATGTCTAGCCAGTAACCCAGCAGATGAACATCGGTATATCCCTTAAAGCAGACTGAAAGTTCAACACCAGGAATGACTTCTATCCCCAGTGTTTTCCCAGCCAGGATAGCGGCCTCAACCCCGGCAACGGTATCATGGTCACATAGGGCAACGGTGCTGAGCCCGGCAAGTTTTGCTGCAATAAGGAGTTGTGCGGGTGGCAGGACACCATCTGAACAGCTGGAATGCATATGAAGGTCAATCATGGGGAGCCCTTTCAATAAACAGAAACGATTGTGTAGCAAACAGAGCTACAGGTTGCCAGGTGCAGATGCATCGGTTACTATAGCGTCTATGCACGATAATCACATTCATCATGTTATGGCTGTTCTTGAACAGGAATGTCAACAGTGGGAAGCACCTTCCGTGACGGTTATCACGGAGCAGTATCGCTCAGCCTTCCATGTTTTAGTCTCCTGTATTGTTTCCTTGCGTACCAAGGATGCTGTTACGGCTGCTGCATCAGCACGGCTGTTTAGTCGGGCCGGTTCTCCCCGAGAAATGGTTTGCCTGAAAACCGCTGAGATTGCTGATCTGATCTATCCTGCCGGGTTTTATCGTACAAAAGCCGAACAGATTTACGAGATTTGCCAGAAGCTGCTAGTGGAGTATGACGGAACGGTGCCGGATCGCATTGAAGATCTGCTCCGATTTAAGGGTGTGGGACGTAAAACCGCAAATCTGGTTATGACGCTTGGTCATGGCCTGCAGGGGATCTGTGTTGATATTCATGTGCATCGCATAACTAACCGCTGGGGTTATGTTTCGGCTAAAACACCGGACCAGACAGAGCATCTCTTGCGGGGGAAACTGCCGGCTGAATACTGGATAAAAATTAATGATCTCTTGGTCTGCTATGGCCAGAATCGGTGCTACCCCGTTTCGCCAGCCTGTAGCCGATGTCGGCTGGCTGATTACTGTGATCGGGTCGGGGTGTTACGAAGCCGGTAGTCGCTACTGTTTTAAACCACGGTTGTAGATGAAAATCATGGTTGCCACAGTATGACTTTCGGTGTAATAAATGCAAAGCTGTTTTGGGATAACATTATTCTATTTTTTTAATAGGGGGAACTGGAGATGCTACATAAAATCGGTTTTATCGGTTTAGGAACAGTTGGACGACATATGGCAGCCAACCTGGTTAAGGGGGGCTATGACCTTACCGTCTTTGATACGGATGCTGCAAAGATTGACGAGTTGGTGGCTGCCGGGGCAACAGGTGCGGCAACTGCTGCAGAGGCGGCCCGTGGTCGTGAACTGGTTATCTCCATCGTTTCCGAAGGAGATGAACAGGGACCGCTGTTCTGTGGTGAAACAGGTATTATGGCCGGTATTGAGCCGGGGACTATTTTTGCAGATATGGGAACAACTTCGCTTGAAACAACGCTCAAGATGGCAGAGGAAACTGCCAAAAGACGTTGTTTCTATCTTGATGCACCGGTTTGGGGTAACAAGGATCATGCTGCAAACGGTCTGTTGACCATTATTGTTGGCGGAGATCCGGCAATTATCGGCAAGTGTCGTGAGCCGTTCAGCATCTTTGGGCTAAATACCATTACGGTTGGCGAGGTTGGCGACGCCACCAAGATGAAGTTTATTGTGAACATGGTGCAGGGAACTTTGGTTCAGGTGCTTGCAGAAGGCCTGGTGTTCGGCGAAAAGATGGGCTTCAGTGCGGACAAGATTCTTGAGGTTCTGGATACCCGTGGAGTGGCTTCACCGATCTTCCATCTGAAGGGACGTGCCATGTCCCGCAATGAATTTGCCCGCAGTCTTGCCATGAAATATGTGAATGATGGTATGCATCTGGTGCTGAATGCCGCCCGTCTGGTTGGGCTGCATCTGCCTGCTGCTGAAGCGGCCAGCAAGATGTACGAAAAGGGGATTGAAGCAGGTTATGGCGAAGAGGATTTCTCTGCGGTCATAAAAGTCCTGAGAAAGTAACGTTCCTTTAATTCTCATCTGCAGTGCATACAAAAAGGCGTTCTTCGGAACGCCTTTTGTGATTGGGGAATGGAGGTTGTGTCATGGGAATAGATTTTAGACCACGTCAGGTGTATCTGGCTGCTTCATGGATGGGGCCAGTCGGACGCTATACCGGTAAGGACCGTGAAGAGTTGACGTTTCTTGAAATGGCTGAGCAGTGCGGGCAAGTTTTTACGGCCAGCCCGGTGCGCCGTCGCCATATTGATGCTGTGGTGGTTGGTAGTCAGAATCCCGCTGCCTTCTCAGGGGTAGATAATACTGCCGCAAAAATTGCGGGGATACTGGGGGTCTCCGGGGTTAAGTCAGTGCTGATTGACACCGCCTCGTCATCAGGAGCCTCTGCTTTTGAAAATGCCTATCTCGAAGTGGCTTCAGGCCGTCATGACCATGTGCTGGCCATCGGCATTCAGAAGATGAGTGATGCCTCAACCCTGGAGGCGACCCGTATTATTGCCGGGGTGATTGACCGGAACGAAGCGGAATTCGGGCTTACCATGCCGGCCTGTGGTGCCCTGGTGGCCCGCTCACTGCAGCTCCGGCTCGGGTTGTCTGATCTGGAGTGGTCGGCCTATTCGGCACTTCTTTCGCAGCGCAGTCACCGCTTTTCCAGCCAGAATCCCAATGCTCATCTGCGTCAGCAATTGCCGGTTGAAGAGTACTTCAGGCAGGTCGCTAGCGGAGATAACTATCGTTACTGGTCACCACTACGCTACCACGATTATTGCCCCATGTCTGACGGTATGGCCGCCGTGATTCTGACCTCCCGTCCCCAGGATGTGCTGGTGGCAGGACTTGGCAGCGCAACAGATATTCCTACAATTGCGGATCGTAATTACTTCCACTCCTTTCCTGCCACGGTAACGGCTGCCGGATATACCTATGGCATGGCCGGTCTGCGGGATATCAGGGCACTTGAAGGAGTGTTGCATGTTAATATGCATGATCCTTTCAACGGTTTTGGCCCGATTAACCTGGTCGACCTGGGTATTGTAAGTCGCAACCGGCTTTTTGATGCCTTGCTTGATGATCGGCTGACCGGGCCAGATGGGCTCTTTCCTACGAATCTGACCGGTGGGCTGAAAGGGCGTGGTCACCCACTGGGGGCAACCGGTATGATTCAGGTGGTTGAAAATCATCATCTGATTCGTGAGGCTGGTTTCGAGGCAGGGCTTTCCCACTCCATTGGTGGTCCGATTAATAATAATGTGGTGATACTGCTGGAGCGCAGCGACCATTACCATAATCGCCCCCGTGAACCGTACCGGCCTTGGGGATTGCCTTCATTGGGGCAACCAAAACCAAAACAGGTGACTATTGACGCACTGCTGGCCGAGACGGGAAGCTGTACCGGACAGTTTGTCTGCTCAACCATCCGTTATCACCATAAAACGGGGCAGCCCGAGGTACTGCTGGTGGTTGTCGCCTGCCGGTTCCTGGGGCGGTCCTATCGCTTTCTGTTCGGTCTTGATGGAAGTCATGCCTCTCAGCTGACCGGCATGGTGGCCGGGGATGAGCTGGCCCTTGAGCGTCAGGCGGCTGGTATGACATTGAACCGTTTACCCGTACGGCGCCTGTATCAACGCACTCTGCAGGGGGTGCGGGAGCTGGCCGAGTCTGGCTGGCAGAGGTTGAAAGGGTAGTTGTGACAAGGGTTGATTTTTGTCAGATGGATTGTTATAGTTTTAGCGGTCTCGCATGCCGAGTGCTAAAAATTGTGGGTGAGGTGATCTGCCATGTATGCCGCTATTCCGGTTACAACAGATAGCTTTTCAAGATATCTGTCTGAAATTAAATCATTTCCTTTGCTTGATGAGCAGGAAGAGCATCGCTTGGCGGTGCGCCTGTTTGAAGAAAATGATCTGGGTGCTGCGCAAGCCTTAATTACATCAAATCTGCGCTTTGTTGTAAAGATTGCAGCAGAGTACCGTAATTACGGGCTTAAGATGCTGGATCTGGTTCAGGAGGGTAACATCGGCCTGATGTTGGCAGTACGGAAGTTTAATCCCTATCGCGGATTCCGCCTGATTACCTATGCCGTCTGGTGGATCAGAGCCCAGATTCAAAGTTACATTGTTTCATCGTGGAGCCTGCTAAAAATCGGCACAACCCAGGCACAGCGCAAGCTGTTTTTTAAGCTGAAGCAGGCGAAAAATGCCATTCGCAGCATGACTGGTGGTGACGATGGAGACTTACCCGCTACAGCCTTTTCTCTAGATGTCCGGGAAGCCGATGTTGAAGAGATGGAACTGCGCTTAATGGGCGAGTTGTCGCTGGATGCTGAATTGACACCTGAAGGGGGCAGTCTGCTGGAGACCCTGGTTGACGACCGCCCGAACCAGGAAAATCAGCTGGCAGACCTGCAAGAACAGCAGGAGTTAAGGCAGGTTGTTGCGGAAGCTGTGTCCCGCCTTGGCGAGAAAGAACAGTTTGTTGTAAAAGAACGGATCGTGGCTGATGAGCCGATGACATTGCAGGAAATTGCAGACCACTTTGCCATTTCCCGTGAACGGGTTCGCCAAATTGAAGAAAATGCACTCAAAAAAATCAAGGTGTTTTTGGGGGGAGCCCTGCACCCTGGGGGCGCATAGATTGTTGCTAATGATGCGTTGCCATTTGCCTGTCTGGGGCACGAATAGAAAATTGTCCAAAAAAAACTTGACAATCTCTTTGCTCTGAAGTAAAAGCACAAATTCCACGCTTTGCCGAGATTTGCTGGCGTAGCTCAATTGGTAGAGCAGCTGACTTGTAATCAGCAGGTTGCGGG
>DAIQQT010000420.1:0-2186 GCA_036786685.1 Trichlorobacter sp. | reverse complement strand
AACCGAACAGTTTCGGGCCGAAACCGAGTGAGAATTTCTCAACCCTGACTTTCATCCATTTAGCCACCAGGAAGTGTCCCAACTCATGGACAAAAATCAGAATACCAAGGACGATGATGAAGTTGACGACGATCATGAGTGCCTGCCTGTCTGGAGCGTAGTGCAGATCTGATGGGCTGTCAGGCGACCCCATTGGTCAGCCTCCAGGCCCTCTGCCATTGAATTCAGGCGATGTGCCTGATGGGCATCCATAGTTCTTTCAATTAACTGTGCTATCTGCAGGTATGAGATACGTCCCTCAAGAAACGCCGCAACGGCCACTTCGTTGGCGGCATTCATGACGGCCGGCATGCTTTCACCTTCTCCGAGGGCACGGTAAGCCAGACCAAGGCAGGGAAACCGCTCCAGGTCCGGTTTATAGAAGGTCAGACCGGAGAGTTCGGTCAGGTCCAGCGGCTTGACACCGGTACTGACCCGTTCGGGGTAGGAGAGGGCGTATGCAATCGGGGCCTTCATGTCAGGCGTACCCAGCTGGGCAATTACGCAACCGTCAATGTATTCAACCATGGAGTGAATGATACTTTGAGGGTGAATGTTGACGCTGATTTTTTCCGGTGGCGCATCAAACAGCCAGCGGGCCTCAATCACCTCAAGCCCTTTATTCATCATGGTTGCTGAATCGATGGTGATCTTGCGTCCCATGCTCCAGTTGGGGTGATTGAGAGCGTCCTGGATCGTTACGGTTTGAAGTTTTGCAAACGGCGTCTCACGGAACGGACCTCCTGATGCGGTCAGGATGATCCTGGTGATATCCTGGCTGCGATGACCTTCGATGGACTGAAACACGGCGCTGTGCTCACTGTCAACAGGGTAGAGCTTGACGCCGTGCTGTTGTACCAGATCCATAAACAGGTGTCCGGCGGTGACCAGTGTCTCCTTGTTTGCCAGCGCCACATCAACGCCGGCGCGAATTGCCGCTGCGGTCGGTACCAGTCCTGCTGCACCGACAATGGCCGCCACCACCATTCTGACACCGTTGGCTGTGGCAACAGCACAGAGTCCATCTGTTCCGCCGACCAGTTCAACATCCTGACCCGAGACCAGTTCTTTCAAACGGGGAATATCATCGGGATCTGCAACAGCAGCAAGTTTGGGCCTGAACTGACGGATCTGGCGGGCCAGCAGCTCCAGATTTTTCGCGCCTGAAAGGGCGGTGACCCTGAACTTGTCGGGGTGGGCAGCAACAATGGCAAGGGTGCTGACTCCTATCGAGCCGGTTGAGCCGAGAACGGCAATGTTCTTCATATCAGAACCTTCCGAAAAGGTAGATCGCGTAATAGTAGGTTACCGGAGCTGCAAAGATGATACTGTCCATCCGGTCCAGTACCCCGCCATGGCCGGGGAAAATGGTGCCGGAATCCTTTACACCGAAGCTGCGTTTAAGTAGCGATTCGAAAAGGTCACCGATCTGTCCGACAATACCGATCGCAAATGCCGTGATTATGATGTCAGTATACCCTAATTGATTAAAAAAGATAACCTTGGCGAGAAAGGCACCGATCAGGCTGCCGACAAGGCCGCCGACGGCACCTTCAATACTTTTTTTTGGGCTTACGGCCTCATACAGGCGATGTTTACCGATGGCACTGCCGATGTAATAAGCTGCTGCATCGTTGGTCATCACAATCAGCATGATCAGCAGTAACCAGCTGCTGCCTTCGGGCAGCAGACGGATCATCAACAGATGAGCAATCAGAAACGGAATGTAGATGAAGGCGGTGACGACGAGTGAAAGCTCACGCGCAACCGTAGTGATGTCGCGTAGCCTGAATAGAAAGTGAAAACCGGCAAGTAAAAAAGACGTTGCCAGTGCCATGATGAAATGTCTGCCGTCAGTCAGCAACGGCGTTGCACTCATCAGCGCCCCCAGCAGTGCAAAGGGAAATAACTCGCGTCTGCGTTCCGGTAGTGCCATGGCAAAAAATTCCTGCATGGCCAGCAGGCAGAGCGTTGCAAGCAGCAGACAGAACATCCAGGGGGTACCCTTGATGACGATCAGCAGCACCAGCGGCAGCAGAATCAGTGCGGTCAGCAGACGTTGTATGGTCAGCTCCTTTGAGCCAGCTGAGCGCTGGTTTTACCGAAACGCCGTTCACGGGATTGATAGTCTGCCAGCGCGGTATGCA
>DAIQQT010000419.1:0-2190 GCA_036786685.1 Trichlorobacter sp. | reverse complement strand
GCCTACAAATGGCAGTGGATTGCGACTTGAATCGTAAAGATAACCAGACTCAACCAACAGTTCATCTACCCATGGCGTTTTAGGGGACACAGACCATTGGGGAGCACGATAGCCCACAGGACGCCTTCCTGTTTGATCAATCAATATCTGCTCAGTGTGCTGCAATTCATCCAGAAACTGCTGCTTCGACATCTCAGTTAACAGCGTATGGGAATAGCCATGGGAGGCGATTTCATGACCTTTTGCTACGATCATGGGGGCCAGCTCAGGAACTGCCTCAGCCACGGAACCGAGCATAAAAAAGGTTGCCTTACTCTTGTTTTGATCAAGTAAAGTCACAATCTTTTCAACGTTTTGCGCCACCCGCCAGGACTGTTGCGGAGGCACCGTCTGCTGGCCAATACCGCAAACATGGTACCAGTCTTCCACATCAATAGTCAGTGCGCTATAACCTGATAAGGACAAGCAAAACACCTATCATGATAAATTTATTAAAAATACATTCTCTACAAAATGAAGTCAACAATCTGAAACAAAATGAGCTGTTCAATAAATGAGTACTGGCCACACATCAGTCAACAGCACTGATAGCAAAATTTCCCATACCAAAAGCTGCTCCCTTGCCAAGATGCAACTGCTCACCTAATACCAGCAAAGGTCCAAGCTCGTCAAATGGGCCTGCAAGCTCAAAACTGCCGTTAACTCCACGAAGATGATTCCCAAACGTTTGCGTCACCGGCAGTTGACGTACCAGTGACACCGACGCTGCTCGTTGAGCCAGATGTCGAAACAGTTCCTGATCAACGCCGCCACCATAATAAACCGCAAGTGATGAAATGCGTCGTAATAATGATCTGATAAAATAGTGCGGCTCCAGCCTGGTCAATTCCCGCCCTTCACGTATTAAGCGCAGTGGCGACAGCAGATCAAGCCGTATCCGTTCACAACAACTGAAACGGTGACTGTACAGCGCAAGTAGATCAGCAGCTGCCAATACCGGAAGATTATCTACTGTTTCAGTAGAAGTATGATCAATGTGAACCAGACTGTTCTGATAATCGCTGGCAGACAAGCCTAAACAGACATCTTGACCCGCCAGTTGATTCAGAGCATCAAGAAACAGAGACAAATGGCCACAGGCTCTCCCCAGCAAGTTCAAAACCAACAGACTATTCCGGTCACCTTTGTTTGAATCAGCATAAAAAGTAAATGGCAAACCTGGTTTTTGATACCGCCGTACCAGTTCTGGATCGTGTGAAAGCTGCCTGGAAAATAGAGAGGGAACAGCACAGCTGCCGGCGATTGGACAAATCAGGCAGGATTGATTCTTCTGTACGCAGCAGACCGCATGCAAAGCTTCTTCAAAGCCTGCTCCTTTGCCGCCAAGAAGAGGTGCAACAGCCTGCACCGCCTGCGGTGCAAGGGTGATATGCAGCCTGATAAGGTTTAAGTCCATAAAAAAGCAGGGCGACCGTTTCCGGTCGCCCCATTACTCCATCATACATCAGACACAATTAGAATTGAGCCTTCATATACTCCCTGTTCATCCGGGCAATAAACTTGACGTTAATTCCCTTCGGACAGGCAGCCATACACTCATAGTGGTTGGTGCAGTTACCAAAACCGCAGTCTTTCATGGCCTGAACCATGTTTTTAACGCGGGCCTTGGCTTCAGGCTTGCCCTGTGGCAGAACTGCCAATTGAGAAACCTTGGCACCAGTAAACAGCATGGCAGCACCGTTGGGGCAACCGGCAACACAGGCACCGCAACCGATACACTCTGCAGCGTCCATCGCCTCATCAGCAGCAGGCTTAGGAATCAGGATGGCATTACCATCAGGTACCCCGCCGGTGTGGCAGGAGGTATAACCGCCAGCCTGGATGATTTTATCCAGAGCTTCACGATCAACGACCAGGTCTTTTACGATCGGGAATGCGCGGGCACGCCATGGCTCGATGTAGATGGTGTCGCCATCATGGAACTTCCGCATATGCAGCTGACATACGGTGGTACGTTCCTGGCCGCCATGGGGCATGCCGTTAATGACCTGTGAACACATACCGCAGATACCTTCGCGGCAGTCATGGTCAAAGGCAACCGGCTGCTTACCGGCCTTGATCAGATCTTCGTTAAGGACGTCCAGCATCTCCAGAAAGGAGTGATGCTCGGTGATCCCCTTGACAGTATAG
>DAIQQT010000418.1:0-2206 GCA_036786685.1 Trichlorobacter sp. | reverse complement strand
ACACCGCTGTGTCACCTATGCTGCCTAATTGCTGTGTTTAATTGCCGGAGTAATAGTATACCAGCAAGTTTTCTACGCTTGGTCAACTCCTGAATCACATCAGGATCGATCCCTAAGAACTCGACACTTACACTGTTACGTTTTCTTCCGCGATCTTTCATTTTTCCACTCCTTCTGATGACAGATCATGCCGGCAGCCCTTCAAAAAGGCCCACGGCGATAATCTTTGGTCTCATATTTACTTCTTCTTCGAAGTGGATAAAATTTTGTGATCAATTGCGAAAAATCGCTTTCAGCCTGTCATAGGGCAATCCTTTAACTGATGTTCATCTTAAACTTGGTTCTTCTTAAGCTTTTGCAATGGATAGAACGTGCCTCTCCAATAGATTCCCCCCTGCAGGATGTTCAGGGTCATGGTTCGCAGCATGATATAGACAAAAAAGGCCGATACCAGTGGATATACGACCCAGTTCACCACAGGTATGCACGTTGAAGCAGAGGGCCAGCTGCTTCTGTAGCTTCTTGCCTACTCCACACAGGTCTCCCACCGGGATATTTTCAATAGTTTCCTGAACCCTGTCCGGTGAAATACCCACAGGAGTTGCCCCGCGGCTATGCTCTCAACAACTGGCCGGATTGGATCGGAATACGCAGCTACCTTTTAAGCTGTTATAGTCTCCCCGTTTTTTAGTCTAGCCCAGCATGAAGAGATGTGATATATCTTTGGTATATATCATGGGTGACAGGAGTAAACCTATGCCGCAAACAGCCAAGGTATTTAAGAATGGTCGTAGCCAAGCGGTACGCCTGCCTGCTGACTACCGCTTTACTACCAGCGAAGTTTTTATTGAGCATCAGGGGGATGCGGTGATCCTTCGTCCCAAGCCGCAGAATTGGGACGAGTTTTTTGCTCGTAAATCAAAAGTCCCGGCTGATTTTTTATCAGACCGTAATGACCTTCCGCCTGAACTGCGGGAGCTCTTCTGATGCGCTATCTGCTTGATACCAATATTTGCAGCTATATTCTGAAAAACCGTCCGGTTTTGGTTAAGCAGAAGTTTGATGAGGTGGGGGCAGAGCATCTCTGTATCTCGTCAGTGGTGTTGGCAGAGCTGTACTATGGTGCAGCCCGTCACCCCAAAAGTGTGATTATCCGCAAGGAAATTGATGATTTTGTTTCGCGCCTTGTGGTTTTTGCTTGGGATGAACATGCTGCAAATCATTATGGTGCTATCAGAGCAGCTCTGGAAAAAACCGGTACTCCGGTTGGCGCTATGGATATGTTAATTGCTGCCCATGCCCTCAGTATGGGGGCAACCTTGGTTACCAACAACCTGCGTGAATTTGAGCGGATAAACGGGCTTTTGGTGCAGAACTGGGTAGAGTAGGGCCGAAAGACTAACTTTGCCCGATCTGCTTACAAGTTGTTACATATTCTGCATTCGGGCAAATAAATATATCCCCATATCTGATAACAATAAACAGAAGAAGAGCGCTGTAACGGCAGCGCCTTAAATAGTCACCAGGGATTTCAGGCCAATATTAGCCATATTACCTGCTGTGTGCAGTGGCGCCATGCGGCACGATCCGGTGTCATACGGCGTCACACAGCGTGACGCCGAACAAGCCAGGATTGATAACGGCTGTTTCTGGGGCTTGGCATTTCCGGGCATGGGTAATCTGGTCGTCTGGGAGCTGATTGTGCAGCCGTGTCTGCCGTACGATGCAGGCTTGCAGGTGGAGTGATTCTGAGGTGGGTCATTGTACCCCAACATTTCGCACACCTAATGGCCTCCAGGCCGGTGAAATAACATGGGAGCCCTTTTCCTCAGTCTGCAGCAGACTCCCAAAGGTGACCTTGAAGTCACCCAACTTGTTGTTGACTGCATCCATGGCCTTGGTCAGCTGTTCCTTTTTTCTGTCTGCGTCAAACAGGGAGATCTGCTGCCCCTGCTGCTCGTACAGGTTGGAGAGGCTGATTCCCAACAGGCGGATCGGCTGATCAATTCCCATGGTGTCAAATACTCTGACCGTAGCCTGATAAATATCATCACTGAGGTTGATCGGCGTTGAGAGCGTGGTCTGTTTCTGGAAGTTGCTGTAGAAATCACCCAGTCGCACATAGACGCTGATGGTTTTACCTGCCAGTCCATACTTACGGGCACGCCTGCCCACCATTTCAGAAAGCTGCAGCAGCCGCTTCAGG
>DAIQQT010000048.1:0-11481 GCA_036786685.1 Trichlorobacter sp. | reverse complement strand
CGGCCTCGTCAAAGATGTTGAGTGCCATTATCATTGGAATGCCAAGCTCAAGCAGCTGAGTGGTCAGATACAGGTTGCGCTCAAGGTTGGTGGCATCCACCACGTTGATGACCAGGTCAGGTTTTTCCGTTACCAGATAGTCACGGGTAATGATCTCTTCCTGGCTGTAGGGAGACAGCGAGTAACAGCCCGGCAGGTCAACCAGCCGGATGCTGCGACCTTCCATCTCAAACCGGGCCTCTTTCTTTTCTACCGTGACGCCGGGCCAGTTGCCCACCTGCAGACGGCTACCGGCAATGGCGTTAATCAGGGTGGATTTTCCGGCGTTGGGGTTACCGGCAACTGCAACCACCAGCGGTTTTTGTTGGCTCATGGCAGCACCTCGATCTCAATTCCTCTTGCCTCATTCTTGCGCAGAGACAGGTTGTAACTCTTGACGGTTATCTCAATCGGATCACCCATGGGCGCCACCTTTTCAACCTTGACGGTCTCGCCGGGGATCACCCCCATATCCATCAGGCGGCGGCGGATCGGGCCGATGCTTCTGTCCAGTTTCAGTATTGTGCCCTGTTGTCCGGGCTTGAGAGTGCTCAGGTTCATGCATTGATTCCTTTCACTTTAATGCTGCGGGCCATGCGGCGGTCAATGGCTATGCGTGCCTCATCCACCAAAAGCAACAGCAGGTTGCCGTCGTTCTTCAGCACCTCCACCTGTTTGCCCACCCGCAGCCCCATCTCTTCTGCCCTGGTTGTTGTGGCCCTGCCGTGTTGCTGGCCATGACCGTCATATTTGTGATGGCCATGGCTGTGACAACCGCCACCGCACCCACCGCAGTGTCTGATTTCTGTTATTTCACCCCGTTCGCCTGGGGTAAGCAGTTCAAGTGGCATCATTCATTCCTCCGCTTTATCTTGGTTGTTCATCAAAAAAACATCAAAGGCTTAACGCAGAGACGCAGAGGAACAGGGGCACAGTGAAAATCAAGTTTTTACTCTATTAATCCATAAAAACAGTTGCTTCGTGGGTATGACTGCCGTTTTGGTAATTACCATGTTCTCTCTGCGTCTCCGCTACTCTGTGTTTCTGCGTTGAAAACTGATTTTTTAGAACTTCAATACCAGGCCATACAGCGCTGTTATATCGGTCTCCGGCCTGGTCAGGCCGAACTTGATACCGGCGTCAATATCCAGATGATCATTAATCTCATAGCGCAGACCGGTCAGGGCATAGACCGGCAGTTCGTTTGAGGTTTTGTCCGGGTTGGTGGCAAGACCAAAATCAGCCACTGCAAACAGGCCCTTGGTTACTTCAGCCTCACCGGCAATGGAGCCGGACCAGAGGTTTCTACGCTGTGAACCATCATCTTCACGGTAGTGGTGGTATTCGTAGCCCAGGTTGGCATGCAGGGCGTAGGCGCCGTCTGCAAACTCTTTGGTGGCAATCAGGGTGCTGCCGAATTGCCAGCGGCCTTCGGACAGGCCATTGCTGTACTTGCCGGTGGGCATGATCACACTGGGCTTAATTGCCAGGGCAAAACCTGCAAGTTCAGCAAACTTATATTTTACTTCCAGGGTCATATCGCCAAAACCGTCGGTGTTGCTAATAACACCGTCAACATTACTGCGCTCGTTAAACAGATAGGGAATGGCCAGCGAGATTCCCAGGTCTTTGTACAGGCCTGTCGTGATTTTTACTTCTCCATCTGCGGTGTTGGTCTTGGTGGTGGAGCCGTCCACGGTATGTTTGTCATAAACGTAGGAACTGTTCAGCTCAATTTCAACTTTGCCGGGGTCAACGGTACCGGCGTCATCGGTTGCAAGGGGAGGGCCCGCCAGGGCAGTACCGGCGGTGAAAACAGCAATTGAAAGGGCAAGAGTGGTTGAACGCAGTGCAGTCATAAAGAGTCTCCTTAGATCTGAAGGTTGTCTCTGGCTGGCTGCGTGAGAGGTAAATTCGCTTGGCTGGCTTGAGTTGTTAAGGGGTACGTGATTATTTTGTCATGATCAGTTTGTTGTTGCTGGTAATTCTTAGGCGGTACTCTTCACCGGCATGCAGAATGGTGATTTCATGCTGGTTACCAAATAGTTCCAGGCTGGTAATAGTTCGCTTTTCCATATCAATTGTCTGTCTCCTTTCTTGATGATCTGGGAATTGGTGGTATCGATTGGTGTATCAAACTTACGCAGTTGAGGCATTCCCGCAGGGTGCAGACACCGCAGGCGTGATGCATGAACACCGGTATCCCTTGTTTTTTGGCAGCAGACATCGCCTCGTTACGAGCCTGATGCGATACCTTGTTTGTGAAGATGACAACGGCATCGGAATGTTTGATCTTGCTGCCCATATTTTGCTCAGCCTGGCTGAAAATCCGCAGGCTCATACCCTGTTTTTTTGCCTCTTTCAGGTACTGCTCTCCTAGCCGGTCCATGCCTCCTACCAGTATGATGCTCATAGTTCTACCTCATTAAGAAGATGAAAATCGATATCATTATTCTGGCAAAAAAAGGGGTGTTCTGGTTCTTTGATTTCAAGCATCCGCCGGTTACCCGTGGCGAGGATAGCACCCATACGCCGACGACAGCAGCGGAAGTTTTCTGCCAGACGCAGACTGTGTGCCGGATTGCCGTAGATCTTCCAGAGTGCCTGACAGGTATACGGAAGTTTCACCAAGCCCATAAAAGCTGCCACATCCTTGGGGGGATAGCCGATGAACAGGCCTATTTCATGGGGAAAACAGTCATGCTCCATAATCCGTTGGGTAAGTAGATCAAATAGTTCGTCCAGACAGGCCTGTGACTTGTAGCCAGCCTTGTGGAGTAGCGTACGGATACCAGCATGGGACAGGTGTTGTTCAAGTTGCTTTCGGTTAAAGCACAACAGCAGGAAGGCCCTTGGCTTGGACTGAAGTGCTAAAAATTCAAGGCTGCCAAAAACCTGTGTGCAATCTGCTGCTGATGATCCTGCCAGAGAAGGTATAGATTTCTGCCGCAAGATCTGGTTCTGTTAACCAGCGAAACAAGGTTGGCCGGCTTGACCCCGGCCAGTACTTCAGAACACTCCAACATTAGATGTGCGGTCAGGCAATCAAGTGGGGACTCATATTTTGCAAGCAACTCAGGAACGGCGTCAGTTATGGGTACTCTGTTTTGTTGTGTATTTAATTGGTAAAACCCCATGAACGCCTCTCTTCTTGTGCAAATGAATTTTGTTATCAATAAACCCTTAAGGAAGATATGTCAACATATTTTAGTGATGACAGCGGTGCTAGTGTTGGGGGAATGTTTGAGGACTATAAGTGGTCAGTGGCCTGAACAGTTGTTGCAAATACCGTACATAACGATGGTTTTAGAATCTATCTGCCCCCATTGGGCAACATCGGCAGGTGGTTCCAGTGTATCTACAACAGGCCACTGAAAGTCTACAACTCGCTTGCATTGGCTGCAGATCAGGTGGTGGTGCGGCGCATAGACCGCTTCAAAACGTGCCTGGCTTTCAGCTGTCTGAATGCGGGCCACCAGTTGATGCTCCTCCAGAGTGGTCAGTGTGCGATAAACCGTATCAAGTGAGATGGTCGGGAGTGTTGACAGCAAGCGCTTATGAACTGTTTCTGCAGTGGGGTGATCAGGTTGATTAACCAGTTGACGGTAGATTTCCGTACGTTGATGGGTAACTTTCAGACCTGCCTCTCTACAGGCGGTCACAAATTGCTCCATCATTTGTTCTGATTGTTGAAGGGAACAGGTAGCTGCCATGACGATACTCCATTTTTCAATTACTTGGTAAGAATCATTACTTCTTGCACTGATTTTGTCAAGAAAACAGTTGTATGTTCTGATGATTTAATGATGCTGACGCTGCTTGCATGATTCTGAATTCAGGTTACACTGCTGTTCATGTCTGCTGTGATATCTTATGAATAATGAGGAGGAGAGGTATGCCGGATAATTTACTGATTCCGTCGGTTGATTTACGAGTAGGGGCACTGGAGGAATATAACCGCACCCAGAAACAGAAAGCTCTGCTGCATCATAAGAAGCCCAAACCACGTCCCTGCGTGACTATTTCACGTCAGTTCGGCTGTCTTGGCTATCCGGTTGCAGAACGGGTCTGTGAGTTGCTGAGCCAGAAAAGTGGTGAGCCGTGGCTGCTGATCGACCGTGCGGTGCTTGATGAGGTAGCCAAACGGCATAATATTTCAAAGGACATCCTTGAATGTCTGGGTGAGAAGAACCGTCTTCTGGATGATCTGCTGGCAACTTTTTCACCCCGCTGGACCCATAGCCAAGACTGTTTCAGACTGCTGTGCAAGCATGTGGTCAGCCTTGCAGAGCAAGGCAATGTGGTGATTATGGAGCTGGGCGGGGCGATTATAACCAGACATTTTGAACATTCAAAGCATTTCAGGATCTATGGCTCGATGGATTTCAAGGTGCGCGCCATTGCACAGCGGCTTCAGATTGAGCATGAAGCTGCAGAAAAACTGGTGATCAAGCAACAGAAACAACGTGATGCCTTTACCCGTGATTTTCTTGACCAGAATGATCACAACCCTGAACTGTACGAACTGCTGTTTAATAATGATCGTAATTCGGTGGAAAAGATTGCCACCACCATTGCTGATTATGTTGCGGATAAACTTTTGTAAAAATTGATATTGACATTTTACTAGATAGGTATTATTCCTAACAAACCGATTCGGTCGGTATACTTAGTACAAACTGGAGGATATGCCCGTGGCTAATGGACCTAAATCAGAAAAGAATCTTGCAGATGCTTTTGCCGGTGAATCCCAGGCAAACCGTAAATATCTGGCGTTTGCCAAGCAGGCTGACGCAGAAGGATATCCGCAGGTGGCCCGTCTGTTCCGCGCTGCTGCTGAGGCAGAGACGGTGCATGCTCACGCTCACCTGAAGGCACTGGGCGGTATCAAGTCCACCAAAGAGAACCTGCAGGAGGCGATTGGCGGTGAGACACATGAATATAAAGAGATGTATCCACCGATGATTGAAGATGCCAAGGCCGAAGGTGCAACCGAGGCGCTACGTTCATTTACCTATGCCAATACGGTTGAAAAGACCCATGCTGAGCTGTATCAGAAGGCTGCTGACACCCTTGGCCAGGCTGGCGATCAGTTTGATTATTATGTCTGCCCGGTCTGTGGGCATACCCACGAAAAAGCTGCTCCTGAAAAATGTCCGGTCTGTGGTGTGGCAGCGTCCATGTTTATCCAGATCAAGTAGTCTCAAAATCCCAAAGCGGGTTGAGTCGTTGAGATTCACCCGCTTTTTTATATGCGTGCAATAGGAATATTTACTATATCGATATTATTAGCAGCTTTGTTGACATTAAGGAAATCTATGAAATACTCTGCTGTAACAGACTATGTCAGATTTGTAGCGTGTCCACAATCCAACGCTAACCACAACCATGAAAGGAGCAGCGCGCATGAGTGAAAGCAGATGTCCGGTAACCGGCAGGTCAGGCAGACAGGTGGCAGGCGGCGGCACACATAATCGTGACTGGTGGCCCAACCAGTTGAACCTGCATATCCTGCATCAGCAGTCAGCAAAGTCCAACCCGATGGGCGAAGCATTCAAGTATCGTGAAGAGTTTAAAAAGCTTGATCTGACAGCTATCAAGCAGGATCTCGTGGCTCTTATGACCGACTCCCAGGACTGGTGGCCGGCGGACTGGGGACATTACGGCGGACTGATGATCCGCATGGCCTGGCACAGCGCAGGTACCTACCGGATGGGTGATGGCCGCGGCGGTGCCGGTTCCGGCTCGCAACGCCTGGCCCCACTCAACAGCTGGCCTGACAACGCCAATCTGGACAAGGCCCGGCGGCTGCTCTGGCCGGTTAAACAGAAGTATGGAAGGCAGATTTCATGGGCTGATCTGATGATTCTGGCCGGTAACTGCGCTCTGGAATCAATGGGCTTCAAGACCTTTGGTTTTGGTGGCGGACGTGAGGATATCTGGGAGCCGGAAGAGGATATCTACTGGGGCGCTGAGGATAAGTGGCTGGGTGACCAGCGCTACAGCGGTGAGCGTAATCTTGATAATCCGCTGGCTGCTGTGCAGATGGGGCTGATCTACGTAAACCCTGAGGGGCCTAATGGCCAGCCTATTCCGGCTGAGTCGGCCCATGATGTTCGTGAAACTTTTGCCCGGATGGCCATGAATGATGAGGAAACCGTGGCCTTGATTGCCGGTGGCCATACCTTTGGCAAGTGCCACGGCGCCGGTACGGCTGATCATGTGGGACCGGAGCCGGAAGCTGCCGCTATTGAGGAGCAGGGACTGGGCTGGATCAGCAGTTTTAAGAGCGGCAAGGGGGGCGATACCATTACCAGCGGCCTTGAAGGCGCCTGGAAGCCAAATCCTACCAGATGGGACATGGGTTACCTGAAGGTGATGTTCAAGTATGAGTGGGAACTGCTCAAGAGCCCGGCCGGGGCCTATATCTGGCTGGCAAAGGATGTTGAGGATGAGGATATGGTGGTGGATGCCCATGATCCATCCAAAAAGCGTCGACCAATGATGACCACGGCAGATCTGTCGCTCAAATTTGACCCGGTGTATGAAAAGATTGCCCGGCACTATCTGGCCAATCCTGATGAATTTGCCGATGCCTTTGCCCGGGCCTGGTTCAAGCTGACCCACCGTGACATGGGGCCGCGCTCACGTTACCTGGGGGCGGAAGTGCCGGCTGAAGAACTGATCTGGCAAGACCCGGTGCCGCAAGTTGACCATCCACTGATAGATGCGCAGGATATCTCTAACCTCAAGGCAGAGATTCTTGCAACCGGTATTCCCGTGTCACAGCTGGTTACAACTGCCTGGGCCTCGGCCTCCACCTTCCGTGGTTCAGACAAACGGGGCGGGGCAAATGGCGCGCGGATCAGACTGGTCCCCCCGAAGGACTGGATCGTTAACCAACCTGATCAGTTGGCCACGGTGTTGTCAGCCCTTGAAGGGGTGCAGCAGCAGTTCAATGCGGCACAGGCAGGTGCTAAAAAGGTCTCGCTGGCTGACCTGATCGTACTGGGTGGCTGCGCAGCAATCGAGCAGGCAGCAAAGAACGCAGGTCAGTGTGTGACCGTACCGTTTGCGCCGGGTCGCACTGATGCCACAGCGGTGCAGACCGATGCAGAGTCATTCAGTGTGCTTGAACCGGTTGCCGACGGGTTCAGAAACTTCCTCAAGTCAAAATATTCGGTAACCGCAGAAGAGCTGCTGCTTGATCGCGCCCAGCTGCTGACCCTGACCGCTCCGGAGATGACGGTGCTGGTCGGCGGTCTGCGGGTGCTGGGCGCCAATTACGGTCAGACGCAGCATGGCGTCTTTACCAAGAGGCCGGAGACCCTGACCAACGACTTCTTTGTCAACCTGCTGGACATGCGTACTGTCTGGAAGCCCGTCTCTGCTGATGCTGATCTGTTTGAAGGGCGCGATCGTGCCAGCAATGAACTGAAATGGACCGCTACCCGTGTGGATCTTATCTTCGGTTCCAACTCGCAACTGCGGGCCATTGCTGAAGTCTATGGCTGCGCTGATTCACAGCAAAAGTTCCTGCAGGACTTCATCGCTGCCTGGAACAAGGTGATGAACGCGGACAGGTTCGACCTGATTGATACAAACAATTTAACGGCAAAAATTTCGTGAATAACTTGTGTTACAATTAAAGTTTGTTAAACTTTGGTCAGGGGGAGCATTGAATACTCCCCCTTAATTTCCTGAAAGGAGGAAAAAATATGGCAGATGCAGGACAAGGCTGTGTCAAGCCGGCCGCCGGTCCAGTAGCAGCAGCGTCACCACCACCTGATGCACAACCAGCAAAGGAGGCAAGAACCATGAACGTAGCACGTGTGGGGCATCAGGCCCCTGATTTTGAGGCCAACGTCTATTATAACGGTGGCTTTCAGACCATGAGACTCTCTGACTACAAAGGAAAGTGGATCGTCCTCTGCTTCTATCCGGGCGATTTCACCTTTGTCTGACCGACTGAACTGACGGCGGTCGCCGTCAAGCATGCAGAATTGAAAGAACTGGGTGTAGAAAGCTTTGCAGCAAGTACTGACAGCCGCTTTGTTCATAAGATCTGGCAGGCGGAAGAACTGTCCAAAATGGTGCCCGGTGGGGTACCGTTTCCGATGATTGCCGATGCCAGTGGTCTGATCGGTCAGGCCTACGGCGTCTTTGAACCGGCCGCAGGTGTGGATATTCGCGGCAGATTTATTATTGATCCTGATTTCAACATCAGAGCCATGGAAGTGCTGACTCCCGAAGTTGGACGCAGCGTCAACGAACTGATCCGTCAGATCAAGGCGTTCCAGCATGTCCGTGCAACCGGTGAAGTGATGCCGGCAGGTTGGACGCCAGGCAAGCCGACCCTCAAGCCGGGGCCGGATCTGGCCGGGAATGTGTGGAAGGAGTGGAAGCCGGAGATGGCGTTCTGATTTATCTTAAAAAGGCCGTAAACTAAACACAGAGGCACAGAGAACACAGAGGAAAAACAAAAAGTGGGGAAAGGCAAAGACTGAAAGATCGGTTTCAATCTGGCTGTAATTCCCCTGAAAACTGATTTTCATTTTTATCGTTCTCTGTGCCCTCTGTGTCTCTGTGTTTCAATTGATTTTTATGAGTACCTAACCGGAGGCTTCCTGTGCAGTATCTATCCATTGTCTATCGTCTGTTGATCTCCTTCTGGGTTGGTGGCGCGGCTTTATTTACCTTTGTGCTTACACCGACCCTGTTTAAAAGTTTTGATCGTGACATGGCCGGAACCATTGTTGGGGTCCTGTTCCCGGGCTATTTCAAAACCGGCCTGATCTGTGGTGTCCTTGCCCTGGGATGCCTGTTGTTCACCCGTGAAAATCGCTGGCTGTCATCAGCACTGATCATTGTGGCTATGCTGCTGGTCACCTCGTTGCAGGCTTTTGTGATAGAACCCAAGGCTGCAGCTCTAAAAAAGGATATTCCGTCTTTTATTACGACCCCTAAAGATCATCCGGCACGGCAGCAGTTTAGAACGTTGCACGGTATATCTGCGGTCAGTAATCTGGGCGTTATTGGCGGTGGAATCGCCCTTTTAATTCTGTTATACAAACGCAATACCATGTGAAAGGAGAACACTACATGTCCAAATCAGTAAAAGGTACCAAGACCGAGCAGAACCTGCTGAAATCATTTGCCGGTGAGAGCCAGGCACGTATGCGTTACACCTATTTTTCTGCGGCAGCAAAAAAAGAAGGGTATGTGCAGATTGCTGATATCTTTGAAGAGACCGCCAACCAGGAAAAGGAACATGCCAAGCGGTTCTTCAAATTTCTGGAAGGGGGCGATCTTGAGATAACGGCCTGCTTTCCTGCAGGCAAGATAGGCACTACTGCTGAAAACCTGTTGGCAGCTGCCAATGGTGAGCATGAAGAACATACTGCTCTGTATCCTGCCTTTGCTGCAGTTGCCAAGGAAGAGGGCTTTGCTGATATTTCAGCTGTTTGGAATGCAATATCTATAGCAGAGAAACAACATGAGAAACGCTATCGCGACCTGCTGGCAAACATCGAAGCTGGCCGGGTCTTTCAGCGTGAAGAGATTGTGGTCTGGCGCTGCCGCAACTGTGGCTATCTGCACAGTAACAAATCAGCCCCTGAACTGTGCCCAGCCTGTGCCCATCCCAAGGCGCACTTTGAGCTGCTGGGTGAAAACTGGTAACAGTATCTCCCATACCCTGAGGTCAAAACTGAAACAGCCGCACCGGATCACCGGGCGGCTGTTTCAGTTAATGGATTTCTACTTCAGCAGCAGATTACATCTCCCAGGGCTTGGCGCCAACCTTCACGGTCATTCCCTTTTTCTCGTATGATGCCTTTTCCCAAGGCCAGATTGCAGATCAGTCAGCCTCTTTCTTGGCATCGCCATCCTTCTTCAGCGCCCAGTGATACTGGGAGGGATTAAGGGCATAGGAACGGCCCTGCTCGTCGAAGTTGAAGACGTGTGACCGGGGGGCTGCACGACCGCCTTCACCGCCCCATTCGCCATACTTGTACTTGGGCCAACCTTTCATACCATCCAACACGGTCTGCATCTTCTCGGCATGTCCCTTGTGGCAGGCAGCGCAGGTCTCAACAGCAGGCTTTTTCAGGGTCTTGCTCTTGCCGGCGCCGCTTGCACCTACCTTGTGAGAGTCATGGCAGTCCAGGCAGGACATGGAGGCGTGCACACTGTGGGTGCCTTTGATGGTTGCGGAGAGGCGCATATCCATATCCATCTGGTGATCGCGGCGTCCCTTGCCGTCGGCTGATACGGCGCGGTTACCTTTACCCCAGTTGGGACGCACATACTCGGCGTGATCCATGTACTGATCGCCAATCCGGTAGCCGCGCATATCATTGGCGCCTTTGGCATGCAGGTTCTTGGCGGTACGGGTGTGGCACTGCTCGCAGACCATCTTGCGGGCTTCAACATTGGTTGTTTTGGTCGGGTTGATGATGTTGCCTTTGGATGGTGACTTGGCATGCACCGAGCCCGGTCCGTGGCAGGACTCGCAGCCAACACGGGTGTCAATAGACGCTGCTGGAGAACTCTTTGCCCATGCCGGGGCCTTTGCGGGTTTTCTGGGTGTGGCGGCTTTTCTCCCGGTTGGCGTGAATATCGCCATGACAGGCCACACAGCTGTCGCTGCCAACATAACTGCCGGTTTTCGTAATCTCTACCTGTTTCTTGTCCGGGTAGTCTGCTGCAAGGGTTGGTGCTGCTGCCAGCAGCAGGGCTGCTACTGATGCGAATAAGGTACGGTACATGATCTCCTCCTTGTCCTGATAGCTTACGGGTATAACAACGCTGTGAAACAGAATCGTTACTGTAATGATTACCCAGAAGCTGGAGAAAGGACAACTGACGCTTTCCTGACATGTTTGTTAGAAAACGGGAGCAGGATGAACTACGGGGTTTTACGCAGTTGGTCCGCCGGGGTGAAATAACCACGGTAACCCTGCAGCAGGATCAGGAAGGCGGTGATGGCAACTGCAGCGGTAATGGCGCACATAATGGCGATCTGGTAGCGCACCGCCAGCATCGGCTCAGTACCGGACAGGATCTGACCGGTCATCATGCCGGGCAGGGCCACAATACCGGTGGCAGCCATGGTATTCATGGTGGGGATCAGTGCGGCTTGGTATGCGGTGCGCAGGGTCGGTTCCGCCGCCTGGCGGGCGGTGGCCCCCAGACAGAGCGCCGTCTCCAGCTCGTCATGGCGTTCCCGCATCTCGGCTGAAAGCCGCTCGGCTGCCAGGCTGGCGCCATTCATGGAGTTGCCGATAATCATACCGGCCAGGGGGATCAGGTAGCGGGGATCATACCAAGGGGTGTAGCCCACCACCAGCAGACAGAAATAAAAAGTGACCCCGCCGCAACCGATGATGAGTGAGCTGCCCATGATCCGGTAGAAGCCGGGCATCTGTTGCTTGATGCGGG
>DAIQQT010000047.1:0-11514 GCA_036786685.1 Trichlorobacter sp. | reverse complement strand
CGCTGATCCCTTTCACCGAGCGGGAAGGGGTGCTGGAGATGCTCAAGCAGGAGGAGCTGATCGATCTGATCATCCCCCGTGGCGGCGAGAGCCTGATCCGTTTTGTGGTGGAGCACTCCCGTATTCCGGTCATCAAGCATTATAAAGGGGTCTGCCACCTGTTCGTGGATGCCTCGGCAGATTTTGAGATGGCGACCCGGATCATCATCAACGCCAAGACCCAGCGCCCCGGCGTCTGTAACGCACTGGAAACACTTCTGATCCACAAGGATGTGGCAGCAGCCTTCATCCCTGACTTTGCCAGGACCCTTGGTGAACTGCAGGTTGAACTGCGGGGAGATGAAGAGTTTCGGAAGTACGCACCAGCGGCAAAGGTCGCCACTGAAGAGGATTGGGCGGCTGAGTATCTTGAGCTGATCCTGGCCTGCAGGGTGGTGGATGATATGGATGCTGCCATTGACCATATCAACCAGTATGGTTCGCTGCACAGCGAGGTGATTGTGACCAGTGATTACGCCAATGCCCAGCGCTTTATCCGTGAGGTCAACTCCTCCTGTGTGCTGGTCAATGCCTCCACCCGTTTTAACGATGGCGGCCAGTTGGGACTGGGGGCCGAGATCGGCATCTCCACCACCAAGCTGCATTCCTTTGGCCCGATGGGGCTGGAGGACCTGACCACCACCAAGTTTATTGTCTACGGGGATGGACAGGTCAGGGCTTAAACTGTTCCGCAATCTTATCTGCCACCCGCACCCCGTCCAGGGCTGCTGACATAATACCACCCGCATAACCGGCCCCTTCGCCACAGGGATACAGTCCCTGCAGCGAGGGGGACTGCAGGTTTTCATTCCGCAGAATCCGCAGCGGCGCCGAAGTACGGGTCTCCACGCCGGTCAAGGTTGCCTCTCCCGTCACAAACCCTTTCATCTTTCGATTAAATGAGACAATTCCTTCACGCAGGGTCTCTGTCACATACTCAGGCAATACCGTTGCCAGATCTGCCTCCACTACGCCGGGGCAATAACTTGACTCGTACCCACCGTTACCCTGGCCGATAAAGGCCAGCAGGTTCTGGGCCGGGGCGTGGTACTTGCCGCCACCGGAAATAAAGGCGGTACGCTCCCACTGCTGCTGGAAACGGATCCCGGCCAGCGGATCGCTGCCATCAAAATCCTCCGGCCTGACATTAACCACCAGGGCACTGTTGGCAAAGCCGGAGTCCCGCCCCAGGTTACTCATGCCATTCACCGTCACCATCTCTGCCTCAGAAGAACTGGCGACCACCAGACCGCCGGGACACATGCAGAAAGAGTAGCAACTGCGCTTGGTCAGATCATTATTGTAGGTCAGGGCATAGTCAGCCTTGGGCAGGGCAGGGTGGGGCTTGCCGTATTGAATCCGGTCAATCAGCCCTTGGGGATGTTCCACCCGCAGGCCAATGGCAAACGGCTTGGGCTCCATCACCAGGTTCTTGCGTGACAGCATGGCATAGGTATCTCTGGCACTGTGGCCAATGGCCAGTACCAGATGCCTGCAGGGCAGCTCATCCTGCTGGTTGCTGCGTACTGCGCTGAGCTGGCCGTTGCTGCTGACAAGATCCGTCAGGCAGGTGGAAAAACGGAGGTCAGCGCCGTTTCCCAGCAAACCTGCCCGCAGAGACGCAACCACACGACGCAGCCGGTCCGTACCCACATGGGGTTTGGCCTGGTAGCGGATCTCCGGTGGCGCGCCGAAACGGATCAGTTGGTTCAGTACCCAGCCGGTGTTGGAATCGCGCAGACGGCAGGTCAGCTTGCCGTCGGAAAAGGTTCCGGCGCCACCTTCACCAAACTGGACGTTACTTTCCGGATCAAGCACTCCATCCCGCCAGAAACGAGCCACATCCTGTACCCGCTCCTCAACCGGCTTACCCCGTTCAAGCATGGTAACAGGGATACCATAGGCGGCCAGCCGCAGGGCACAGAACAGCCCGGCCGGCCCCATGCCAGCAATAACAATCGGATCAGTGCAGCTGCGTTTGGTAAAAGCATGAGGGGGTTCAGCAGGAAGTTGCTCTAAATTGGGTGTGCCCTGGTGACGTTTCCAGAAACCAGCCTCATCTGCCACACTAAAGCTGACAGTATAGACCAGCAGAACCCTGGGCTTTTTACGGGCATCAACCCCTTTGCGCAGAATACGGAACTGCAGCAAAGCCGCAGCATCAAGCCCGAAACAGCGTGCTGCCAGGACAGCGAGACGGCCTTCATCCTCGCCTGGCTGCAGGGTAAGGTTGCGGAGCAGAAAAGGCATGGTATCAGCGTGGATCTGACTGAAGTTTGGCGCGTTCGATCAGCTGTTCAACCAGAATCACAATGTTCAGCGGCGCGGTTGACTTGGGGATATGGAAACGTGCCCCCATTTCCGGGGTTTCATGTTCATGGGGTCCTTCCTGAAACATTGAGGTCAGCAGGATGATGATCGGCTGGCGCTCACCAGCCACCCGGTTGATCTCCATACAGGTACTGACACCGCCCATACGGGGCATGACCAGGTCGGAAATAACCACGTCAGGAAATTTTTCAAGATAGAGCTTTACCCCTTCAATGCCATCACTGGCAACAAAGACCGTGAACCCGTTTTCCCGGAAGGCGTCCGAAAGAATCCGCTGAAAAAAGGGATCATCATCAATTATAAGAATGTTAGCTGCTGTAGCTGTCATGAGCCCTCAGTGAACTCGTTTTTCCTGTTCACGCGGAATGGTGACCAGAAACGTGGTACCTGCCTTTGATGTCTGTTCAACCGTGACATTACCATGGTACAAACGGGCAATTCTCCGTGCCACCGGCAGACCGATACCGGTGCCACGGCTTTTGGTTGAGAAAAACGGTTTAAAAATGGCCTCCAGATGATCAGGGGCAATACCGTTGCCATTATCTTCCACCCGAATCTCAATCAGCCCTTTCGGGCTGGTGATCCGAATTGATAGCTGGCCGCCTTGTGGCAACTCTTCAACGGCATTCATCAACAGGTTGGTAAAAATCTGTTCCAGTTCGGTCCGATCAGCCTTAATCGGGGGGACCACCTCAGGACAGGAGAAGCTGACCTGAATCCGGCGTGCCTCAATCTGTGGCGAAAAGATCTCCAGGGCATCCTGTACGACCTGATCCATCCTGATATCATCCACCACCAGCCGACTGCGGTTGGCAGCATCCACCAACTTGCGAATGATGCCATCAATCCGATCCACCTCTTTCAGGATCTTACCAAGGTAGTCACCGATCTCCGCCTCTTCTACCCCCTGCCCGAGCAGCTGGGTAAAGAGCGAAATGGAGTTGAGCGGGTTGCGGATTTCATGGGCCATGCCGGCAGCCAGATACCCCAGTGCAGCCAGCTTCTCGGTCTGCGCTATCTCACTTTGGGCCCGGTGCAGTGCCTCGGTACGCTCCTGCACCCTGGTCTGCAGTTCACGGTTCCAGCTTTCAATCTCACGCAGCAGATGTTCCCGCTCTGCCTGCAGTGCCTGATTGGCCAGCTCAATCTCCCGCAGCTTGAGCACCCCTTCAATACGGTCTGCCAGGACACGGGTATCAAACGGTTTCAGCAGGTATTCCGATGCCCCGGCCTTCATCAGTTCCACTGCCAATTCTTCGTTACCCCTGCCGGTTGCCATAATGACATAGCAGGAAGGGTAGTGGGCCTTGATCTCCAACAACAGTGAGAGGCCATCCCGATCAGGCAGCTGGTAATCCATCAAAATCAGCTCCGGCTGATGTTCGGCCAGCAGAGCCAGACCATCTGCAGCGGTTCCGGCAGCCAGTGCACAATAGCCTCGACGCTGGAGAATTATACTCAGCATGTTTTGAATTGCTGGATCATCATCGACAATCAGAACGGTTGTCGTGGCGGAAAGATCACCTGGGCACATAGGACAGCCGGCCCGGCGTTAGGGCGAGACAGGAAGCCGGATAGTCATGACCGGGCAGGGAGCGCTGCGCACCACCCGCTCGGCAGTGCTGCCAAAGATCAGGTGATCAAGACCGGTGCGGCCGTGGGTGCCGATCACGATCAGTGAACTTTCCTGCTCGGTTGCGACACGGATAATTTCCTCATAGGGGACGCCGGTAACCACTGATGTTTCAAAGGAACTGAAATCTTTCAAATTTTCATTGCAAAAAGTTTCCAGCATCTTAACAGCACCGGTTTCGATCTCTTGCTCCAGTTGCTCAAAGGAGATATGGGGCACATAAAAACCACGCAGATCTACCGGCTCATTGATGACATGCAGTACCAGCAACGATGAATCAAAGCTTTGGGCCAGACTCAGGGCGTATTCACAGGCGACTTCAGAGTAGTCGGAAAAATCGACCGCCAGCAGGATCTTTTCAAAGCGTTTCATCAGTGATTCTCCTCTCAGGTGGCTGATGACGGGAACATCTTCCCCATTACCTTGCGCAACTCTTCCAGCCTCAGTGGCTTGTTCAGGTACTCAAAGGCGCCCAGGTTCAGTGCCTCAAGGTAGGATTCAACTTCACCAAAGGCGGTAATCATGATCACGTTACTGGCGGGGTACTCGCGATTCAGCTCCCGCAAAAAGGTAAGTCCGTTCATCTCCGGCATGTTCAGATCGGTAATAATCAATTCAGCCGGGTTGTTTCTGAGGCTGCTTAACGCCTCCAGGCCGTTTGCAGCGGTAAGTACCTCGTACCCCTCACGGCTCAAAAGACGCGTCAGGGCGATACGAGTATTTTCCTCGTCATCAACCACCAGAATTCTTTTAAGCGATTCTGCCACGCCTCACTCCAACCAGAAAAGTTCCTGCTTGAGGTAAGTCTAGCACGGCGTCCCGGTCTGTCAAGGCAGACGGCCAAACCTTTCTGATAGAACGCAGCGGACAGGAGCCACAGCTGCGAGAAAGCCCGCTTACCGTTTGACCCCATCTGCATCAAGAACGATGTAGGCCGGTTTGCCGGGTGATACCTGCAGTTGCAGAGGGGCACCGTTCAGCTCAATCTCAACACCGGAGGCATCTGTCAGGTCCAGGGCGATGGTCCGGGCTGCCTTCCACTCAATCAGATCACCACTGGTCAAGTCATATCCCTGAGAGGCCGCATCATCAATAATGACAGACAACGAACTGTTTCGATTGACCTTCATCCTGACCATAAAACCGTCAAGCGGCTTTTTAGGAGGAACTGTCGGCTCTGCCGGTTTTTCAACAACAGATTCTTGCGGTTCAGGAATGGCTGCAGTTGTACCCCGCACACTGGAAAGCACCGGCTGAACGGCAGCAACCGGCACCGGCTGTGGTTGTTGCTGAGGCGGGGGAGGCAGCGAGCGTTTCGGTGAAGCAGGTGTCATAAAAAGAGATGAAACAATTAACGCCACCAGTAGCACGGCAGGCAGCAGCAGACGCTGCCAGTTGAAGCTGAAGCCGATTGTTGTCAGACAGGCCTGTTCTGTCTTCACCGGCTCTTCAGAAACAGCCGACTTCTGCTGATCAGCCAACTGGATCAGCTTTTCTGACTCCAGGCCAAGGTAACTTGCGTAAGTCCTCAGGAATCCTTTTAGATACGCCGGGCTAGGAAGATCCTCAAAGCGGTCTTGCTCCAGTGCCCGCAGATAGGTTTTGCCAATCTTGGTCGCTTCTGCCGCCTCTTCCAGCGAGATATTTCTGAACTCCCGGCAACGGCAGAGAATAGAACCGACCGTATGCTGCCCAGGTTCGTCAATCATCTCCAGCTGATCATGTTCCACAAGAGTCTCCTACCTGAGCAGGTCAATGTAACCCATAGCACTGTGACCAATTCCAACATCAGGGGCACTCCTAACCACCTCTTTAAAGGCGTCCCGTGCCGCAGCCAACTTGCTTTGTTTCATCAATGCCAGACCAAGATGAAAATAGGCCTGGCTGTAATCAGGGGTAATTTCAATGGCCCGTCGATACTCATCCACCGCCTGCTGCGTCTTGCCCTGGGCAAACAGGACCCGTCCAGTGGTTACCTTGACCATCGGATTACGCGGATCCGCAACACGAACCCTGGATAACTCTTCCATGGCGGCGTCGTAGTCTCCTTTGCCAAGGTAGGCCAGGGAGAGGTTAATCAAGGCATGGTCATGGCGGGGATAAAAAAGGTCATCCTTAACCGCCCGAAACTGCTGGATGGCATTATCCCAGCGGCTGGTTTCAAGATAGAGCACCCCTAAATCATTACGGGCTTCTGAATAATTGGGGCGCAGGGCCAGAGCCCGTAAAAAGCGCTGTTCAGCAAGATCAAGCCGCCGCTTGCCGGTCAGGGCCCGCCCCAGATTATACTGAAGCTCCGCATTATTGGGATCCAGCTTTTCCGCTTCACTCAGATCCGTCAGGGCAGCGGTATAGTTTCGCTCCTCAAGGTATGAGACCCCCATCTGGTAATGATACGTGGCGGGACGTCCGCTTGACGAAGTGGCAACACACCCGGCCAGTGTGGATACAATCGCCAGCGCTGTCAGCAGGGTTCCATAACGCATGGGGACTCCTTCATGTTGGCTAAAAACACGTAACATGCTGTAAAAGCTACCAGACATCGGTATGCTTGTCAATTAAACCCCAGATCACGGAAACTGGTCAGCCCCTTGAAGCTGCGATAACGGGCCTCAATCTCCGGGTAGGTCAAACGCTTCATCCGGTTCAGGCTGAAATCCTCCACATTGAAGGAGGCCATCACCGAACCGAAAACCAGAGCCTGCCGGATCCCTTCTTCAGACAGGTCGCCGGTGTTGGCCAGATAGCCCATAAAGCCACCGGCAAAGGTATCGCCGGCACCGGTCGGGTCAAAAACCTCTTCCAGGGGCCAGGCCGGTGCGGCAAAAACAGTATCGGTGGTGAACATCAGTACACCATACTCGCCCCGCTTGACCACCAGACGCTTGCAGCCCTGGTTGATCATCTGACGGGCCGCCTTGACCAGGTTGGCCTCACCGGTCAGCATGCGGGCCTCTCCCTCGTTAATCACCACAATATCAACCCGACGCATCACCTCTTTTAACGCCTCCGGCTTGGAGGAAATCCAGAAGTTCATACTGTCGCAGGCGGTCAGGCGGGGTTTATCCACCTGATCCAGCACCTGCAACTGCAGTTCAGGATCGATGTTGGCCAGGAAGAGCACATCGGTAGAGCGGTAGGCCGCAGGCAGTTCCGGCTTAAAATCCAGCAGCACATTCAGCTGGGTGTCCAGGGTCTGGGCCTCGTTCAGGTCATAGCCGTATTTACCGGACCAGTGAAAGGTCTTGCCCGGAATCCGCTGCAGCCCCTGCAGATCGATCTCCCGCGACTTGAGAAAGCTGACGTGCTCTTCGGGGAAATCCTCACCCACCACCGCCACCAGCGAGACATCGCTGAAAAAGCTGGCTGAGGTGGAAAAATAGGTGGCAGAGCCGCCCAGCACATTTTCACCCTTGCCAAAGGGGGTCTCCACCGTATCAAAGGCAACCGTACCAACAACAACAATACCCATAAAGTTTAGAACTCCTTAGTTCAGATATTTGGAAACAATCGGGCCCAGCTTGGCAACGGTGGCAGCCGGAATCACTGAACGGTCCGTAATAATGGCACTTGCCAGGGCGCTTCCGCAGCAACAACTCTGCTCAAGGAGCGCGGTGTCATGCGTAAGCTGCCGGATAATCGCCTTGGACATGACCACGTTCTTGTGCATGATCTCCAGGATCGCCTCCACCGTGACATCATCGTGGGTTTCATGCCAGCAGTCATAATCGGTAGAAAGCGCAATTACACCGTAGCAGATCTCTGCCTCACGGGCCAGCTTGGCCTCGGTCAGGTTGGTCATGCCGATGATATCACCCCCCATGCTACGGTAGAGGTTTGATTCCGCACGGGTAGAAAACGCCGGACCTTCCATGCAGATATAGGTACCCCCGCTATGGACGATAGCACCAGCCTGCTGAGCTGCCCGGCACAGCTTATCAGACAGGCAGGAACAGGTCGGATCGGCAAAACCGACATGGGCCACAATCCCGTTCCCGAAGAAGGTGGCATCCCTGACTCCTTTGGTACGATCAATAAACTGGTCCGGAATCACAATATGCCCCGGTGCAATCGCCTCCTTCAGGCTGCCCACCGCAGAGACGGAGATAATCCGCTGTACCCCCAGCTGTTTCATGCCATAGATGTTGGCCCGGTAGTTGACCTCCGACGGCAGCAGACGGTGCCCGCGACCGTGACGGGGTAGAAAGGCCATCTTTACGCCATTCAGCACGCCGGTTATATACGCATCTGAAGGTGCGCCAAAGGGGGTCTCAACGGTCACTTCTTCAACCTGCTCCAGCCCTTCCATTGCATACAGTCCACTACCGCCAATTATACCAATCATTCCGGTGTCCCCTCTTCCTGCGCTTCTTCCTGCTCTTTTTCCTGCTGCTCACGCTGTTTCTTCCGCAGCATTTTTTCTGCCACCATGGCTGCCGAGGCCTCACGCTGCGCCCGTAACAACTCACTGCCGGTATGGGCTGTACTGGCGCCCATACAGAAAAAAACCGGTGGATCATGCTCCGAGGCACGGGCAACCGCCGCCCTGAAACGGATCAATCCAACAGCCGTCTGCTGTTCATCCAGCCCCGGCAAAAGGATTGCAAAACCGTCACCACCGGTACGGGAAACCAGATCTTCAGCCCGGAACCCCTCCTTCAGCAGGCGAGCGGCCTTCATCAGGATCAGGTCACCCCGTTCCCGGCCTTCCTCATCATTGGTCAGCTGCAGGTTATCAAGGGAGGCGATCACCACACTGACCGGAAAGCGCCTGCCGCGGGAAAGCCGTTCAAATTCCGTATCAAAGTAGGCCCGATTATAGAGGCCGGTCATCGGATCATGGACCGTCAGATAGGCCAGCTGTTTCTCCCGCTGCCGCCGTTCCGAGACATCATGCCCCACACTGAGGATCTCCGGCTGTCCTTTTTCATTGTAGGCAGGCGAGTTATTCCAGGCCACCCAGATCCGGCTGCCATCCCAACAGATGGTTTCATGTTCAGAGGTGCGGAACTGCTCAGGGTTGGCTCCAATTTCTGCAATGAGCTGGCGCAGGCTCTGCCCGGTACTTTCCACCTCCGGTACAATCGTCCCCACCAGATGCCGCCCCACCAACTCTTCCGGCAAAAAACCAAAAAATTCACAGACGTGTGAGTTGGCAAAGGTAATGATACCGTCACTGGTCCAGCGCAGGATAAAGCTGCTGGAACGCTCCACCAGCTCACGGTAATTGCGCTCGGAAAGCCGCATCCGCTCTTCAATCCGCACCCGGTCTGCCACGTTACGGGTCACACCCTGAAAACCGACCAGATCGCCTGCCTCATCCCGGATGGCGGAAACCGACACCTCGGCAGGGACAAGGGTGCCGGCCTTATTAAGCAGCATGATCTCCAGCAGCCGATGACCAACTTTTTTTCCGGTCTGTTCTTCAGCCACTCTGGCCGCCAGACGGCCCAGCACAAAATCACGGGAGGCTGGGGCAAGCAGTTCCGGGAGAGGACGACCCAGCAGCTCTTCAGGGCTGTAGCCGAACTGCGTTGTGACTGCATTATTAACGTAGCTGAAACAGAGCTCGCGGTCAGTCTGCCAGATCACATCAGGGCAGTTTTCAACCAGACCTTGATAGAGAGAGCAGGGTTCAGGATGCATATCACACCTCGCAGGCGGTTGCGACAAAACGACAGGTACGGGCGCCGCTTGCCCAGCAGTCAACCTCACGCACCACAAAGGGCTGCCCGTTAAAACTCTCCAGCAGGGCTGCGATAAACCCTTCATCATAGGTGCAGATCGCATTATCCAGCACCGGCAGACCTGAACAATCCAGATCCTCTGAGACCGTTACCACAAACTGCCCGTTAATCAGGTCTGCCTCTTCAATGGCCAGAATCCCGATCCCCAGATCCCGCAAGGCTTGGCCAAGCCGCTTGGCAAAGACCTGCAGATCTGCCACCGGCCCGATCAGCTGATCATAAAAATGTTTGCCGGAAAGGTAGCCTGCTTCATAGAGCATGCTATCGGCCACCGTTGTGCCATAGTGCCGTTCTAAAACTTCCCGCAGGGTAAACTGCATCAGACGGTAGACCTCAACCCGCATCAGCGGCCCCAGATTTGGGCGGCCAACTTCAAGATTTCCCAACCGTTCCCAACTAAAAGGATGCGTGCACGAAGGATCAGTCATCGGAGGACTCCAGGGCTGGCTGACAACCCAGCTTTCCCTTCAGCTGCCCACAGGCAGCTGAAATATCACTGCCGCGGCTGTCTCGGGTGATTACGGTAAAGTGCCGGTCCAGCAGATACTTGTGGAACGCATCCAGCGCCGCCCTGGTGGGTGGCCTGAAATCAGCCTTTTCATGGGGATTAAACGGAATCAGGTTGATTTTGCAGGGGATGTCGGACAGTAGCCGTACCAGCCGCTTGGCATCCTCCGGCGTGTCATTCAGCCCCCCCAACAGGACATATTCAATGGTAATCTTGCGCCGTCCCGGCAGGGGGTAGTTTTTCAGGGCAGCCAGCAGCGTAGCAATAGGATAGGCCTTGTTGACCGGCATGATCCGGTCCCGCAGCTCATCGGTGGTGGCATTCAGGGAAACGGCCAGATTGACGGTTATCTCACGCCCCAACCGCTCCAGCTCCGGCACCAGGCCACAGGTAGAAACCGTTACCCGCCGGGAGGACAGCTGCAGCCCGTTGTCCTCCGCCATGATCTGCAAGGCCGGGATGACATTATCCAGGTTGTGCAACGGCTCTCCCATCCCCATCATCACGATGTTACGCACCTCCACATCACGCCGCACTGCCAGAATCTGATTTACGATCTCGGCAGTGGTCAGATTACGGGTCAGGTTGAAGGTGCCGGTCAGACAGAAGGCACACTGCATGGCACAGCCGGCCTGGGAAGAGATGCAGAGGGTATTGCGATCTTCATCAGGGATGATGACCGACTCCACCGCATTGCCATCTTCAAGCATGAACAGGTACTTGCGGGTGCCGTCATTGCCAACTTCTATGGTTTCAGGCTCAAGTCGACTGATAGAGGCGGTCTGCGCCAGCTCGGTACGCAACGCCTTGGAGACGTTAGTCATCTCATCAAAGTTGCTGACATCATGCTGGTACAGCCATTTGAAAATCTGGGTTGCGCGATAGCGTTCTTTGCCCTGCCCTTGAAGAAACTGTTCCAGGGCAGGCAGAGTCAGGTTTTTGAGGTCGGTTCGGAGGGGATTGGGCATAGGTTACACAAAAAAGCGGCCCTGTCACGTTGGTGATAGGGCCGCTTCTGTTTGGCTAGCCCACCAGCTCGAAGCTGTTGAAGAAATACGGAATTTCAAAGGCTGCGGTTTCCGGTGCATCGGAGCCGTGGGAAGAATTCTCTTCGATATTCTTTGCAAACTCCTTGCGGATGGTACCCGGCTCTGCATTGGCAGGGTTGGTGGCGCCCATCAGGGTCCGCCAGTCAGCAATGGCATTCTCTTTCTGCAGGCACATCACGATCACCGGTGAACGGGACATAAAGCTGC
>DAIQQT010000417.1:0-2232 GCA_036786685.1 Trichlorobacter sp. | reverse complement strand
CATCATGGTGGCGGAGTCAATGGTGATCTTACGTCCCATGCTCCAGTTGGGGTGGTTGAGGGCATCCTGGATGGTGACGCTCTGCAGCTTTTCAAGCGGAGTCTCGCGGAACGGCCCGCCGGAGGCGGTCAGGATGATCTTGGTGATATCCTGGCTGCGATGCCCTTCAATGGACTGGAAGATGGCGCTGTGTTCGCTGTCAACCGGGTAGAGTTTAACCTTGTGCTGTTCCACCAGGTTCATGAACAGGTGGCCGGCTGTGACCAGGGTTTCCTTGTTTGCCAGGGCCACATCAATACCGGCCCGGATGGCTGCGGCAGTGGGTACCAGACCGGCAGCACCGACAATGGCAGCCACCACCATCTGTACCCCTGATGCCGTGGCCACGGCACAGAGACCTTCCACACCACCCGCCAGTTCCACTTCTACACCGCTCAACAGCTCTTTCAGGCGGGGGATATCAGCAGGATCGGCAACAGCGGACAGTTTGGGCCTGAACTGACGGATCTGACGGGCCAGCAGATCAAGATTTTTAGCTCCGGACAGAGAAATAACCCGGAATTTGTCAGGGTGAGCCGCAACGATTTCCAGGGTGCTGACACCGATGGAACCGGTTGAGCCGAGAATGGCAATCTGTTTCATGATTAAAACCTCCCGAAGAGGTAGACCGCATAGTAGTAGGTGACCGGTGCAGCAAAGATGATGCTGTCCATCCGGTCCAGCACGCCGCCGTGGCCGGGGAAGATACTGCCGGAATCCTTGACACCGAAGCTGCGCTTCAACAGTGACTCAAACAGGTCACCAAGCTGACCGATAATGCCGATCACCACTGCGGTGATAATGGCATCAGCATAGCTGAGCTGGGGGAAAAAAGTCAATTTTGCCAGCAGGGTGCCACCCAGGCTGCCCAGCAGTCCACCCAACGCCCCTTCAATACTCTTTTTGGGGCTTACCGCCTCATACAGCCGGTGTTTGCCAAAGGCGCTGCCAACGTAATAGGCGGTGGAGTCATTGGTCATCACGATCAGCATGATCAGCAGCAACCAGTTTACCCCCTGGGGCAGCAGGCGGATCATCAGCAGGTGGGCCATCAGAAACGGGATGTACAGGAAGGCGGTCATGACCAGGGAGAGTTCCTGGGCAACCGTAGCCATGTCCCGCAGTCTGAACAGGAAGTGGAAGCCACCCAGCAGAAAGGCAACCGCTAGGGACATGATAAAGAACCGCCCGTCACCCAGCAGCGGGGTTGCCAGGGTAATCGCCCCCAGCAGCGCAAAGGGGTAGAGCTCGGTTTTCCGGTCGGGCAGGGCCATACCAAAAAACTCCAGCATGGCGATCAGGCAGAACAGGGAGAGCAGCAAGGCAAACAACCACGGAGCACCCTTGATGATAATCGCCAGTACCAGTGGCAGCAGGATCAATGCAGTCAGCAGACGTTGTATGGTCAGCTCCTTTGTACGAGCTGTGCGCTGGTCTTGCCAAAGCGGCGTTCACGGGCCTGGAAATCGGCCAGTGCAGCGTGCAGCGCGTTAATGGTCAGGTCAGGCCAGTTGATGTCGGTGAAATACAACTCGGCATAGGCCAGTTGCCACAGCAGAAAGTTGCTGATCCGCATTTCACCACTGGTACGGATCAGCAGATCCGGGTCCGGCAGTCCGGCAGTATCCAGATACTGGCTGAAAAGGGATTCTGTGATCTGACCCGGTTGCAGGGTGCCATCCTGCACCTGTGTCGCAATTTTAGCTGCTGCCCGGACAATCTCCTGGCGTCCGCCGTAGGAAAGGGCCAGGGTCAGCACCATGCCGGTATTGTCGGCAGTCTGTTGCAGGGCATCATCCAGAATGGTGTTTATTTCCGCCGGGAGATCAGCCCGGTTACCGATGACGTTAAAACGGATATTGTTTTTCAGCATCCGGCGCAGTTCATTGCGGACGTACTTTTTGAGAAGCGCCATCAGCGCCTGCACCTCAAGTTTAGGGCGGGACCAGTTTTCTGAGGAGAAGGCGAACAGGGTCAGGTAGCCGATACCCAGATTTGAGGCCTGATCAACCACCATCTGCACGGTTTCCGCGCCCCGCTGGTGGCCGACAATCCGCTTCAGCATCCGTTGCTGGGCCCAGCGTCCGTTACCATCCATAATAATCGCCAGATGGCGAGGCATTTTTGTCGGATCCAGCTCGGTCATGTCAGACTTCCATAACCTCTTTTTCTTTATGAGCAAGGGTCTCGTCC
>DAIQQT010000046.1:0-11562 GCA_036786685.1 Trichlorobacter sp. | reverse complement strand
GTATCGCCGGAAAACAATGACTTGTTGCCTGGCTACAGATTGAAATACCTGATTGAAGCACTTCGGCAGCTTGCCAGTCACTGGAAAGAGAAGGCCGAAGAGGTTGTTGAACAGATCCTTGAACTACCGCTTGACCGCTTGGACGGTGGGCATCATGACGGTCGCTGGGCACTGTTTGAGATGGCTCTTATCATCAGAAAACATAACCTTGGCTGGGACAATGAACGCAGATACCGCTTCCTGAAACATTACGCCGAACCTGCAGGAATCAACCTTGAACTGACAGCATAAAAGAAAACAGGTCGGACGAACCAGTAAACAGACGGAGGTGAATTATGAAGGTCGGAATCTGCTGGATTATAGATGGCATAGTAGTCGCTGATACAGTTGATCTTGAGGATGTCAGATCGACAGATAGCTACACAATATCTCATGGGGATCATTTCAGTTACTGGAAGAACCTCTCACCAAAAACGGAATGGGAAAGAAAACTCAAGGATTCGGAGTGGGATTACTATCCTCGGTGCACAGTAGTCTATCTGCAGCCTGTTGATGACAAGGATCTTATGAATAGATTCTGCGTTATCTATGACCGATGCATTGATGATTCAAGCGTACAGCAGGTTGATACTGAATTTCAGCTGGCGATCGACTCAACTCTTCAGATCCAAACATCAGCACGGTACCGCTGTTCGACATGTAGCCCGGCGCACGCTATCTTGTCTGCAGCTGACAACCAGCCAGGCACACCGTTTGAGTTTGCATATCACTGGTGTAAACGCATTGATTGTGCAGGTATTCAGCTGGAGTTTCTCTGCACATTGGCTTTGGTAGCACCATATTCATACCTGTCTGAAAAGATACTCGATGAATGCTCAGAGATTGTGGAGTTGATGTTACAGAGTGATTGCCATTTGCCATCAACCGCCGCGTGGAAATATTGCATGCTCGCAGATACGTGTATTAAGTCGGGTCTTTATCAGAAAGCTGATCAACTGTTGATGCGGGCAAGGTTTTTCTTTGAAAGACAGACTTTTTTTGGAAATTTCCATGAGATTGTTGATTGTGCATCTGTGGCCAGAACGTTGCCGCAACTGCTGATGCAGAGTGTCAACGAATGCAGGTTGCCATCGCTACTGATTCATGCAGACATGCCTTTCAATGCCGAAGAAATTATGGATGAGTATCTGGCTTGTGATGCAGGCCAAATGAATAAGACTCCTAATGAGCGCAAGCTGTTTGCCACGCTTATGTATACTTTTGCGTTATGTATCCACCAGAACGAGGCGCTATGGAATAAGCATAGACTAGATTCATTTCAGCGATTACTGGGAGCATTCCCGCAATATCACTGGCCAATATAAAAATATTAGACCTGATCGGTATTGATATTCACTTGGCAGTTCAGTTAGTTCAAAGACATCCAACATTACAACGCGGGAGGCAAACAATGAACATTAGACAGCAAGAAGAAGCGTTATTTGGAGAGTGGCGTGCAGTACGCCCTGGTTTTGTTGCAGATGGAGTAGTTGACGAGTCTGCATATCTGGCAAGCAAGACCAGGTTGCTGTTTGTTCTTAAAGAAGTCGATGACCGGGATGGTGGTAACCGGGATTTAAGGGAGTTCATGCACAGCGGTGGACGCCCTCAAACGTGGAACAATGTTACGCGCTGGATTGAAGGCATCAGAAATCTGTCGTCGGAAATTGCCTGGAAACAGTTGGTGCCAATAGATGCACAGCGCAGAATCAGCGCACTTCAGTCTGTGGCCGCCATGAACTTGAAAAAAACGCCTGGAGGGCATCCGACAAATCTTGAAGAACTCAATAAAGTTGCAGCCGAGGACTGGCAATTCCTTAACCGCCAATTCAATCTTTATGATCCTGATATTGTGATCTGCTGCGGTCGTCCGGCAAGAGATACCTTTCATTCGCTGATAGATTTTGGCGTTGAGGAATCATGGCAGATGACTTCACGTGGAGTCATGTTCCACGAATTCAGGCCCGGCAAATACGTTGTCAGCTATGATCATCCGGGAGCATTAGTTGCCGATAACATTCTTTACTATGGTCTTGTAGACGCTTTGCGGGAGATACTCGGGCAATAATCGTAATCCTCTACCGCTGCTCTTATGACCTGACGTCCAATCTTGACGCTTTGGCCTGATACGCTGACCTTATCATTTAATCAGAGGAGACAAGCCATGTCGCACAGTGGATCAATAGCAGGTACCATCACCTGTCAGGAAACAGGAGCAACAAAACCTTTACAACACTACCTGTACCCATCAGAAGCCAGAATGAGCAGCATTGTACGGGTTATTCATGCAGAGCTGCATGAACACAAAACTGATTCTGCGCCTTTTCAGATAGCAGTTTCTGCCCTTGCTATGGACTCCATAGGATCAGTATTCGATCTTGCGCTTGATTTTCGCGTGCAGTCAGAAGAAATAGCCCGCGAAACAATTGACGATATGTTTCCCGGAGCGTTGCATGTTGTAAATGGCGAGTTTACATGCCTTGAGGGCGGTTACTGGACTCTTCATAACCCCGAATACGATTTTGTAGACGAGGATAAGCGTAAAGGTCTTAACCGGGCTTTTGTTGAGAACCATGAGAAACAGTTTACTGAAAACAGATGGTTGCCTGAGCAGCATGTAGGTAAACTGCTACATACGGCAGTAACTTCAACTCTGAAAATACTGGTGGATCTGGCAACTGATTCAGAAAACATCGAAGCGGTGCAGCAGGTATTTGAAGCAAGCAATGGCAGGCTGTCATTTGGAAAGGGCAGAGCATCAGGAGATGACAGGGCAGTTGTCGCAGCAGAGGCAGCGCTTGCCAGTTGTGCACCGGAGATACATGATTATCAAACCGTGACTGCAATGGCCGTGTTATGCAATGTCTCATGCGATGTAACGGTTGATGAGTATGAAGCTGCTATTAACAAAATTCTGGGTCGATTCAATGAAGAGATACTGGTTACAAGTACAATCAGCACTTGCGAGTCACTGGTAAACAGATTTGAAGTAACACTGCTGGTGGGAGGTTAAACCCTATGAGTACACAACAATATCTCAGCAAATCACTCTATACCAAAGGCGTACAGTGCCATAAGGCCCTCTGGCTGCAAAAATTCCGACCTGAACTGCAGGATGAGGTATCAGACAGTCTGCAGGCCAGGTTTGATATTGGTACTGATATTGGCCTCCTTGCGCAGCAGATCTTTCCAGATGGTGTTGAGGTTCCGTATGAGGGGCTGAGCCACCAGGAACAGCTGGACAGGACTGCACAACTTCTGGCTGATGGCATCCAAACCATCTATGAGGCCACCTTCAGTTTTGATAATACCTTCTGCAAGGTTGATATCCTGCATCTGACTGATGATGGTTGGGAACTGTATGAAGTGAAAAACTCAACCGGACAGAAGGAAATATATCTACACGATATCGCCGTGCAGTATTACATCCTCTCTGGCTCCGGCTACCGACCGGTGCGGGCCTTTCTGGTGCATATCAACAATCAGTATGTGCGAAATGGAGAGATCAACGTGCATGAGCTCTTCACGGTCTGCGATCTTACCGATGAGGTTATCGAACTGCAGGAAGAGGTGCAGACCCGTCTTGCTGCCCAACGATCCATGTTGGCTGGCGAAATGCCGGTTATTGATATTGGCCCGCACTGTGAAAAACCTTATTCGTGTAGTTTTTCAGGTCACTGTTGGGGGCATATCCCTGAAAACTCTGTTTTTGATTTAAGGGGATATGGGCGACCGGATCCATGGTCTCTGTATCGCAGCGGGATTGTTAAAATTGTAGATATCCCGGAAGATCTGCTTGGTTGGCGACAAAAGTTGCAACAACGAGGGGTAAAAGAAACGTTCCAGGCCATTGAGCAGGATGAAGTTACAGATTTTCTGTCAACCCTTCAGTATCCGCTCTGTTTTATGGATTTTGAGACCAGCTACCTGAACCCGGTACCGTTGTGGGATGGCATACGGCCATATCAGCAAGTACCTTTTCAGTTTTCTCTGCATATTTTAGATGAACCGGGATCGACACCACGACACATTGAGTATCTTGCCGAGGCTGATAATGACCCGCGTCCCGGATTTATACGGGAGCTGGTGCAATCAGTTCCAGATGAGGGAACCATCATAGTCTGGAACATGACTTTTGAATCAGGCAGACTTCAGGAACTTGCCGATGCATTTCAGGAAAGTTCTCCGCGATTGCTTCAAATGGTTAGTCAGATGGCTGACTTGATGGTGCTATTTAAAAACAAATCAATCTATCATTCAGGATTTAAAGGTTCATACTCAATTAAGGCTGTATTGCCAGCGCTTATACCGGAATTAACATATAAAGGGATGGAGATCGGCAGTGGAGATCTGGCGGCAAAGGAATGGCACCGCATGATTAAGGAGCAAGACCCGAAAGAACGCCTCAGAATAAGGCAAAACCTGCTGGACTATTGTTGCCTGGATACGTTGGCTATGGTTAAGATATTGGAAAAGCTTGAACCGTTTAGTGCTAGTAAGTGCCAGTGCTGATAGATAGGAACTTCGATTTGTTACTGATTCTGTCGCAGCAGAACATTTTTAATCAGTGATTGCAGCTTTCGCTGCAACCGCTATCTCCGCAGCACCCCTTCTTTTTCCTGAGTGAGCGGTAGAGGAGCCAGATGGCTCCTCCCGCAATTACAACCATCAGAATAATGTCGAACGTCCAATCGTTTACTCCAGAAGTTGGCCGCAGCGTCAATGAACTGATCCGCCAGATCTGGGCGTTCCAGCATGTCCGTGCAACCAGTGAAGTGATGTCGGCAGACTGGGCGCTGCGGAGATGGCATTCTGATTATTTTATCATATCAAGCATATCAAGCTATAAGTTTTAGCCATCATGCAGTCTTAGCTTCTGCTCTGTCTGCGGTGCATGGCTGCTGTATACAGCCATGAATGGACGCATATAATTTGTAATACCAATGATTCTGGCATTTTGCATTTAATTTGGCATGTTATTCCATTTGGCTGCTGCATAGATAAAACATACAGCGGATCTCCCTGCTGATTCTCAAACAGCCATTTAAAGCAAAATTAAACTCAACAATTATAGATGGTTGCATTTTAGTTCTTCATATTACCTGTTTTGGCACTCTCTGTGCTTTATACAAAATATCGTTTATCGATCATACGCAGCACCCAGGGAGGATGCCATGAAAACGAAAATTGCCAATTTATTGATCCCGATGCTCGGCGGCAGCGCTACTTCAGCTTTTGCTTCAGATGGTGCATTACAGGATGGCGGCGGACCACTGGTCTGGTTTTTTATCGGCTTTGCTGTGCTGGTACTGATGGTACAGGCCGTTCCAGCCCTGGTACTGCTCTACTCAATGGTCAAGGCCGTCTTTAGCCCATCTGAAAACAGCACAACCGTATCAGTAACCGGTCATAAATAAACCTGACCCACACTACCTGTTATCAAGGAGAATCCAGTCATGAAATCTGTTCGTACTATCCTTACTAGCCTTGCATTATCAGCCATTGGCATGAGTAGTGCCTTTGCTTCCGCAGACCACGCCAACCATGTTGATACCAGCCTGACCTATAACAGCGGCATTCTGGTGCTGGCTTTTGCCGGATTTCTGGCCCTGGTGGTTGTTGTGCAGACCATTCCGGCTGTTATCAGCCTCTACAACATGATCAAAAAGACTGCGGCAGAGAGCAGGCAGCAGCAGGCTGTACGGGCCAATGCACGGGACTGAGACACATGGCGACGGGGGCGGGTCATTGACTCGCCCCGCTGTTTCTGATGAACAGCCGGTAACGGAATCTGCCGTTTGCGCATTACCCAGTCAGCCTGATCCTGTTGCTTTCAAACAGGCCATGGACCTGATCCGCAGGCGTAGAAAATACTTCTTTGCCACCATCATCCTGTATATGCCGTTGATGTGGGTAGCAAACAGGATTTCGCCCACGTTCCGCAGTATGGCCATCACCTTCAGCGTCTGGGTGGTGGTCCTGTTTCTTACTGCCCTGTATTCCGCTCTTGCGCGCTGTCCGCGCTGTGGCCATTACTTTCATATGAACGGCATGTCGCTGCTGTATCTGCGGCGGTGTCTGCACTGTCAAAACCATATAAACGCTTCATAGGGGAGATCGAATATGTTTGGATTTGGAATGCCGGAACTGGTGGTGATACTGGGGATTGTGGTGGTGGTTTTTGGTGCGGGAAAACTGCCGGAAATCGGCTCTGCCATGGGCAAGAGCATCAAGAATTTCAAAAGTGCCACAGAAGGAAATGAAGAGATTGAGCTGAAGACTGAAAAATAGTTTAGGATTGCTTCCTCTCTTTCAAAATACCGGCCCATAGCCCATAAGCTTACAGGCTCTGCTGACATTTGAAAGATCAACGGCTAGGTCTAGAAAACTGAGCTTTCTTCGTGATACTTTCTCTGTGGTGGTCATACTGATCTCCTTCATGGAAAGATTCGGTCTGAGCAACTTCATCTTTATCCATTCAAGGGCGGTATGGCCACTCCTAGAAAATGACCAACTGTCAGGTGAATACTATCTCAGTACACTCAGTACAGCGGAGTTTTGTCTTTTCACATTTACCTTGTCGTCAGCACCTTTGCGTTAATTAGTTTTAAATTAAAAATTCACTTTCAGGTTGTCCAGAATAGTTACAATTTTGCTTGAGAGTCCTTCAATTTCATGTGCCGCTTTTTCTGCTTCTACTCGATCTCCGAGATTAAGCTTGTTGAAAGCCTGCTTTGCAAGCTTATGTATCTGCTCATGAAGGCTATCAATTTCTTTGAAATCAGGAGATAGCCCGTACAATTCAACGCCATGCGTAAAATACCATTTTCCGAAATCACATGTAGTCTGATGGGGGATGCTCTCTGGTTGAATCATCTGACTGTCTCTAAAGCTGTGCATTATCGAATCAACAAATTGTACATGACTTGTTTTGGCTGAATCTATCTCCTCATTCATATTTTCAAGTGATAATTTATTCTTCCCTCTGTTTAACTCGCTTTCAAAAACAGAGATTAGCTCTTTAAAATCGATTGGTTTATACAGGCATTGGTTTGCGCCAGCCTGGATGCATTTTGTACGAGGGCTCATGATTAAATCTGCAGTTATTGCTATAATCGGGATGTCTTTATGGTGTTCTCCTGTGGCCCCACTGCGAATTAAAGCTACAGTTTCTGCTCCTCCCATAACAGGCATACGCCAGTCAATCAGAAGAATGTCAAACTTTTCTGACTTCATGGTGTTGAAGCATTCCTGCCCGTTTGATGTGCATTTAGATTTATAGCCATGACAGTTCAGCATGGCATTCAGAATTTTACAGCTTACGTCATCGTCGTCCGCGATGAGTATTTTGACTGATGAATGGTTCATGATTTCATCCTCTTATACTGTTTAGAGTTTGAATTTATGTACCAGAGCTTGTAACTGCTCAGCCATTCTTGACAAATCATTTGCGGCTGTTGCCGATTCGTGGACTCCTCTGGAGGTATCTTGCACCACCTGAGAAATCTGCATAATATTGTTGGTAATTTCGTTTGTTGTCGCGGTTTGTTCTTCCGCCGCTGTTGCGATTTGATTGACCTGCATTGTCACTTCATTGATTTGCATCAGAATTTCCTGTAGCGCTTCCCCTGATCTGCCTGCTTCGATTGACCCTCGTTCGACTTCTTGAACACCTTGTTCCATTGCAGTTACCGCGACCTGTGTTTCTGATTGAATATTCTTTATCATGGTGCTGATTTCATGAGTTGCACGTGTCGTGCGTTCTGCAAGTGCTCTGACTTCATCAGCAACCACGGCAAATCCTCTGCCTTGCTCACCTGCGCGTGCAGCTTCAATAGCAGCGTTCAGGGCAAGCAGGTTAGTTTGATCAGCAATATCCTCGATAGTTGCCACAATGGCACCAATCTGGTTGGAGCGTTCACCTAATGTTTTGACTGTTTCTGCTGTGGATTGAACGCGCTTGGATATCTGTTCCATGATTGAGATGGAGGTAGAGACAACCCCTGATCCGATTGTTGCAGCTTGGCTAGCTTGAGATGAGCTATCAGCAGCTTGATGGCAATTTTGGGCTATTGATGAGCTTGTTGCTGACATTTCTTCAGATGCTGTGGCAACGGTGCTTGCCTGGCAGGCCATTTCCTCTGTACCTGTCGCAAGCTGTTCCGCAGTGCTTGACAACTGGCTAGAAGCTGAGGCGACTGTTGCGGCAGTGTCCGAGACTTGATGTATAGTAGTTTTTAAATTTTCTGCCATCGTACGGAATGAGTCACTTAATTGTCCGATTTCATCTGTAGAATCTGATATTATAGTGACCTGTAAATTCCCTTCGGACATACGTTGAGCATTTTCTGCTAAAGCAGAAACTGGCTTGGTAATTGATCTAGTGATGACGCTTCCTAAAACTATAGCTAGAATTGTTCCGGCTATTGATAGCCCAATCATCAGCCATCCTGAACTATTTGCTAAAACGGTATTGTTTTCAGAGAGAATCTTTCCCTGTTTGATTTTTGATTCAACTAATTTTGCTATAGCATTTTGAAGTTTCCTGGATGTGGTATTTGCCTTCCCCTTTAATAAGATTTTAGCCTCTTCTGTTTTATCCTGTAATACAAGCTCGGTTAATCGTTTAATGGTTGTAAAATAGGTAGACTCTGCATCTTTAAAATCTTTAAATAGCTTTTTCCCCTCTTCGCTAAACAGCGTTTTTTCGTAAGCTGCGGCTTCGTTATCCATAGAGGTAGAAAGCTCCTCAATCCTATGAGCATATTTTTCCCGGTCATCTTTTTCCGCATAAACAAGATCTCGTGAGTTAACACGAACTCTTTGAAAATCAGTTGATATGGCGGTTAGCTGTTCTAAAGGAACCACAATCTGACGATATAATTTTGTATCCGCTGTGTCGAGTTTATGAACTTGTAAATAGCCGAATACACCAATAATTAAAGCAATGACGGCAACCAGTAAGAATCCACCTATCAATTTAGTTCCAAGTTTGAGATTTTTCAGCATTCGATGTTACCTCCCTGTTTAAGTGTTTGAGTAAATTGGATAAACTGATCAGCAGGCAGAGGCTTCGCGTAATAATAGCCTTGCACATACCGGCAGGTGCGCTCTTTGAGAAAATCAAGTTGTTCTCTCGTCTCTACTCCCTCAGCAACTACCTGCATACCCAGGTTTTTGGCAAGGGCCAGAATAGCCTCAGCTATGACGCTGTCTTCCTTGTCATTTTTACGTGCAATACTCCACTTTGTTTTGCCGCTAAAACGGAAACCGTGACGTAGGATGAATGAAAGCAGTTCTCTGCGGGGGATATGCAGTACCTGTTAGGCACCCAATATTTTTTAATAGCTGACATGACAAGCCTTTAAATAATATTTAATATCCTAATATCAAGTCTAAAAAATATCATCAAAATAAGTAAAAACGAATAGAAACTATTTTTCCTTTTCCATTCTGCGTTCAAGTATCACCAACGCCTCCTCTTCTTCCCTGATCTGAGCCATGCTTAACGACCAGATGTGGTAGCTTTCCAGGCTCAGGATCGTCATGCCGGTGGCCAGCACGGCCCAGAAGTTCTCCGGCAGCACCCCTGAAAAAAAGTAGAAGGCATAAAAGCAGATCAGGTAACCGATATGGCTGAATGAGACCATTTTGGGGGAGCCGTTGGTGATCCTGCCCAGTACCAGCAGGATGGCAGAAAAAGCATAGACCACCAGCAGGGCGCTGATCATATTGCTGGATGGCGGGGTGCCCAGCATCTTTTTTACTGCCGGGGTAAGGGGAGGGAAGATCTGGTCGCTGAGCATGGCCGGGATACTGGTGCAGGCAAAAGCAGCTATGGCCCATAACCCCTGGTGGGAGCGGGTACGTAATCGGCGAATTGATTCCAGCAGGGCGGTGCGCTGCGTTTCCTGAGACAGCGCACTGCCGGATTCCTGATTGGACATGGGACGAGACCTTCTCCGGTTATCGCATGATACCGCCCTCTGAATCCCAACCAGCTGACAGGCCGCTAGCCGTTGTTGTCGGTATCATCCTTTTCTTTGCTGCAGTTACGGCAGCGTGCAAGTGCTTCACGGGTGTCATTCAGGCGTGCCACAATCCGTTGATAATTACGGGCCAGAATGGACAGTTCACCATATCCTGATTCCAGCTGTTGTTCAAAGTCACACGGTTTTTCGTCGCTGGTAACAGCGAGCAGTTTTTTCAGTGGAACAAAGAATGAACGGTTCAGCAGGGCAGCAACTCCCCCCACCGTGAGAACCAGCGTCATAAGTGTAAACACTATCATACGGTAGCGCATCAGGGCGAGTGAATTTTGAAGTGGTCCCTGATCGAGCCCGATATCAAGCATGCCGAGGACTTTTTGTGAAGGAGCGTGGTAGTGGCACGAGGTGGTTGAACAGGAAGGTTCATTGTAGATCGGTTGGGTCATGGCTAATACTTCAACACCACGTTCATTTGTAAATCGTCTGGTCTGTTTTACTGCAGCCAGCTGTTCAGCCGGTTTCTCTCCGCTGTGGCAACCGCTGCAGCCTTCAACCTTCTTGTTGACCTGCTGGCCTATTTCAGTCTGGTTACGTGAGAAGGTGATAAAACCGTCATGGTTGAAGACCCGCAGATGTTCAACTCCCTGGTGCTGGCCAATGTTGGCAATGATACTGCCCAGGTGTTGGCGGTCGTTGTGCAGCATGGCGTAGCGGGTAGAAAGCACAACGGTGTTGGCGATATTGCGCCCCCCTTGTGCTGCATCGTCAATCATATCCTGCTTCATGATTGAGTAGAGACTTAAGCAACAGATGGCCACAAAGCCGGTAACGGCAAGGCCGACAGGAACGATGGTTCGGGTAGCGATACTCTGGAGCATTGGGCACCTCCGTAGATAGCGCCATGAGTTACATCAGTACGTTGAAAAAGGGCCGACAGAGGGGTGCGCCTCCCTCTGCCGGCCATAACATTTCAGGAGCTCTTATGGCACTTCAGACAGTCACCCTTGACTGAGAAGGCCGATTTCCCGTCGTGACAGGCGCCACAGGATGCGCCGTTTTCCATCTGTTTCATGGTGATCCGTTTTCCGTTGCCATAGGGATACAGCCTGGTATGGCAGTCGTTGCACTGATAGGCAGCGGTGTGGAACTGGTGGCTGAAGTGGCCGATGACCGTGCCCTTTTTATTTTTAAAGGTCATTTTGGACGGCAGCTTGAATCCGGTGTGGCACTTGGCACAGTCACCCTTGACCGAGAAGGCAATCTTGCCATCATGACATGCACCACATGATTGTCCTTTTTCCATATCAGCCATGCTGACCCGCTTGTTCTTCTTCATGTCCGGCTTGACGATTGAGGTGTGGCAGTCCTTGCAACTATACGCCGAGGTGTGAAAGGCATGACTGAAGGTTGCCTTGGGCACCGGCGGTGTTTTATAGGTCAGCTCCGGGCTCTTGTGACACTTGCTGCATTTGTCAACACCAAAGGCCTTTTTGCCGTTGTGACAGAAGCCGCAGGACTTGCCTTTTTCCATCTC
>DAIQQT010000045.1:0-11617 GCA_036786685.1 Trichlorobacter sp. | reverse complement strand
GCATCAGGACGGGTATAGCTGGGGGCCATGGTACAGCCGGAAAAAAGCAGCGCCATACTTGAAACACAGAGCAACGGAGCAACGGAGCAAAGACCACACTTTCTGGTCATTTTTCCCGCTTTTGGCTTTTCTCTGTGTCTCTGTGTCTCTGTGTTGAAAAGAGCTTCCCTTTTCATATCAGTGTCCCTCCACTGCAGCTGTCGGTACTGCATGATCCGCATCTTTTTTGTACTTCTTGCGTCCAAACAGACGCGAGCTCATCACAAAGAAGAACGGAATAAAGATCAGGTCAATAAAGGTGGCTGAAAGCAGACCACCGGTTACCGCCGTACCGATGGCGTTCTGGGCTGCAGCGCCGGCCCCTTTGGTCAATGCCAGCGGCAGGGTACCGAAGAAGAAGGCCAGCGAGGTCATGATAACCGGACGTAACCGGATCTTGACTGCCGACAGAGTCGCATCAACCAGTTCATGCCCCTGATGCATCTGCTCCTTGATAAACTGGATGATCAGAATGGCGTTTTTGGTGGAAAGCCCCACCGTGGTCAGCAATCCGATCTGCAAATAGACGTCGTTGGGCAGCAAACGCAAGGTCACCGCAGTCACCGCACCCACCAGCCCCAGCGGCAGCATCAACAGGTTCACAAATGGGATGGTCCAGCTTTCATACAGGGCCGCTACTGCCAGGAACACCACCAGGAGCGAGATGGCGTAAAGCGCGGGCGCCTGCGCCCCGGCGTTTTTCTCTTCATAGGAAAGGCCGGTCCATTCATAGCCAATACCGGACGGTAGTTTGGCCGCCATCTTTTCCATTTCGGCCATCGCCTCTCCGGTACTGATCCCGGCAGCTGCCTGCCCCATGATCTCAACCGACGGAATACCGTTGTAACGTTCAAGACGGGGCGAACCGTACTGCCAGCGGGCCGTGGCAAAGGCCGAGAACGGAACCATATCCCCTTTATCATTGCGCACATACCATTTACCGATATCCTCAGGCAACATCCGGTACTTGGCATCGGCCTGCAGGTAGACCTTCTTGACCCGGCCATTTTCGATAAAGTCGTTGACATAGGAACTGCCCCAGACCGTAGCCAACACTTCGTTGATGCTGGCAAGAGAGACCCCCAATGCACCTGCCCGGACATCATCAATATCCAGCTTGAACTGGGGTGAATCATCCTGCCCGTTGGGACGTACCGCCACCAGCTTCTTGTTCTGCATGGCCATGCCCAAGAGCATGTTGCGGGCCTCCATCAGTTTATCATGGCCAAGACCGCCGCGATCCTGCAGCTGGAAGTCAAAACCGTTGGCCTGCCCCAACTCCACCACCGCCGGTGGTGAAAAGGCAAAGGCCAGGCCATCCTTGATCTTTGAGAAAGCCCCCATTGCGCGACCGGCAACGGCTGGCGCCTTCATATCCTTGGTTGGACGCAGTTTCCAGTCCTTCAGCTTGACAAAGGCCAGTCCCATATTCTGGCCACTACCTGCGAAGCTGAAGCCGGCCACGGTGATGATCGCCTCAACCGTCTTCTTTTCCTTTTCAAGAAAATGCTGCTCAAGCTGCTCGACCACCTTCAGGGTCCGCTCCTGGGTAGCTCCGGCAGGCAGCTGTACCTGACAGATGATAAAGCCTTGGTCTTCGTCCGGCAGGAAGGCGGTCGGCAGGCGATGGAAGAACAGCATCATGGCAGCCACGATACAGCCATACACCACCAGATAGCGGACCGGCTTGTTGAAGGAACGTCCGACGATCCCTTCATATTTGTCTCTGGCCCAGTCAAACTTCCGGTTGAACCAGCGAAAAAAACGGCAGAACGGCCCGCACTCACCCGGCTCATGCCCCTTTTCAACCGGCTTCAGCAGGGTTGAGCAGAGGGCTGGAGTCAGGATCAAGGCCACCAGCACCGACAGGATCATGGCAGCGATGATGGTGATCGAGAACTGGCGGTAGATCACGCCGGTGGAGCCGCCGAAGAAGGCCATCGGCAGGAAGACCGCCGTCAGCACGGTGGCGATACCCACCAGGGCGCTGGTGATCTGGCCCATGGATTTGATGGTGGCCTCACGGGGCGGCAGCCCCTCCTCGGCCATGATCCGCTCCACGTTCTCCACCACCACGATGGCGTCGTCCACCAAGAGGCCGATCACGATCACCAGGGCGAACATGGTCAGGGTGTTGATCGAGAAGCCGGAGGCCGCCAGCACCCCCATGGTGCCCAACAGCACCACCGGCACGGCGATGGTCGGGATCAGGGTGGCGCGGAAGTTCTGCATGAACAGGAACATGATACAGAAGACCAGGATCACCGCCTCGATCAGGGTCCGCACCACCTCCTGGATCGAGACCTTCACAAAGGGAGTGGTATCGTAAGGATAGACCACTTTGACCCCGGCCGGCATGTACCTCTCCAACTCGGCCATCTTGGCCTTGACCCGGTCGGCGGTGTCCAGGGCGTTGGCCCCGGCCGCCAGGCGCAGCGCCATGCCGCCGATCGGCTTGCCCTTGAAGCGGGCCTCTATGTCGTAACTTTCGGTGCCGATCTCGGTGCGGGCCACATCCTTTAGTTTGACGGTGGAGCCGTCCGGATTGGTGCGCAGGATGATGGCGTCGAACTGCTCGGGTGTCTGCAGCAGGGTGCGGGCGGTGATGGTGGCGTTCAGCTGCTGGCCCAGATTGGCGGGGATGCCGCCGAACTGGCCGGCCGAGACCTGGGCGTTTTGGGCCTGCAGCGCAGCAACCACCTCGTTGCTGGTCAGCCTGAAGTTGTTCAGCTTGTCCGGGTTGAGCCAGATCCGCATCGCGTTCTGTGAGCCGAAGACCGTCACCTCGCCGACCCCTTCGGTGCGGCTGATGATGTCCTGGACGTTGGCCACCAGATAGTCGGTCAGGGTGTGGCGGCTCAGCGAACCGTCCTCCGAGACCAGGCCGACCATCATCAGGAAGTTCTTGGTGGATTTGACCACCTGAATCCCCTGACGCTGCACGATCTGCGGCAAGAGCGGTGTGGCCAGTTGCAGTTTGTTCTGCACCTGCACCTGGGCGATGTTGGGGTCGGTGCCGGCCCTGAAGGTCAGGTTGATGGCCACGGCGCCGGCCGAGTCGCTGGTGGAGGACATGTAGATCAGGTTGTCGATGCCGTTCAGCTTCTGCTCAATCACCTGGGTGACGGTATCCTGCACGGTCTGGGCCGAGGCACCAGGATAGGTAGCGTTAATCGTGATCTGGGGCGGCGCGATGGGTGGATATTGTGAAACCGGCAACGTTTTGATCGCCAGCAGGCCGGCCAGCATCACCAGAATGGCAATGACCCAGGCAAAAATCGGTCTGTCTATAAAAAACCTGGCCATGGATAGGCTCCTTTACTTTTTAACTGCTGCAGGTTGCTGTTGCGGGCCAGGGGCTGCTGCCGGTTTTACGCCGAACGGCACCGCCTTGACCGGTGTACCGGGGCGAGCTTTCTGGAGTCCTTCCAGAATCACCCGGTCGCCCGGTTTCAAGCCATCGGATACCAGCCAGTTCTCGCCAACCGTCCGCACCACCTGAATCACCCGCGGCTCAACTTTTTCTTCAGCACCTACCATCATCACCATGGCATCCCCTTTGGGGTTACGGGTCACACCACGCTGCGGCACCAGCATCGCCTGCTCATTTACCCCCTCCTCCAGCACGGCCCGTACAAACATGCCGGGCAACAGCACCTGTTTCGGGTTGGGAAATACCGCCCGCAAAGTAATGGAACCGGTGCTCTGGTCAACCGTGACCTCGGAAAATTTGAGGGTACCGGACAGCGGATAGGGTGAACCGTCTTCCAGCAGCAGCTTGACCCGGGCCTGGGCCGTAGCAGTATCTTTCTTCAGCATGCCACTGGCCAGCGTCTGTTTCAATCTGAGCAGCTCAGCACTGGACTGGGTCACATCAACAAACATGGTGTCAAGCTGCTGAATGGTGGCTAGGGCGGTGGTTTGATTGGCCGTCACCAGTGCACCGTCGGTAATTGTTGAACGGCCGATCCGGCCTGAGATCGGAGCGGTAATTTTGGTATAAGCAAGATTGATCCGGGCGGTCTCCACTGCCGCCTTTGCGGCAGCAAGGTCCGCCTCGGCCTGTTTGAGGGCTGCCTGGGCATCGTCGTTATCCTGCTGGCTGACCGCCTTGATCTTAACCAGATCCTGATAGCGCTCTGCCTTGAGCCGCACCGAGCCCAAGGTAGCCTCAGCCTTGCCCTGAACCGCCTTGGCACTGGCATAGGCAGCCTGAAAACTGGCCGGATCTATCTGATACAGCACTTGGCCAGCCTTGACATCACTGCCTTCAACAAAGACACGCTTCTGGATAATACCACTGACCTGTGGCCGCACCTCTGCAACCATCTGTGCCGAGGTACGCCCGGACAGCTCGGTGGTAAGGGCAACACGCTGGGTCTGCACTGTGATTACACCGACTTCCGGCGGACCGCCCTGCGGCTTTGGCGCCTGCTTTTTGCCGCAGGCTGAAAGGGTTAAACCGGCCGCCAACAACAGGGCGGCAGCCATTAATCGGGAACTGTTAATCTGCACCATGGTTGATACCTCTCGTTCTATCGTTCTAATCGGAAACTGTTCAGACTCGTTTATTCATGCCGCTTCAGCGAATCCCAGCAGGCCTTCGCTATCTGCTGTATCAGCAGATTATCCAGCTGGATAAAACCTAAAATGTGGTTGCGGGCCACCGACACAATCGGGCCGAAAGCCAGATCAAACAGCACCGGCATAGGCAGATTTTTAATCACCTGCAACTCCACCCCTTCAGTAAACAGCTGTTTGTAGATGTCGCACTTGCAGTTTGAGTCGCCGCTCTCCGTATTTCCCAGCAGCTTGTCCCGGCGAAACTCCGTACCATAGGGTGAATTATGAAATTGCTCGATATATTTGAATTCCAGCGGATGGGTAATGAAATAGTCCAGCACCCCCATGGCAAGGTGCATAAAGCGGTCGCTGATCGGCCTGTCTGCCACATAACCATCCATAAGCCGTGCGGTAATGCGGCCTTCAAGCTCGGTATACAACGCAACAATCAGCACATCCTTGTTCTCAAAATAGCGGTAGATCGTCCCTGCCGCCACCCCGGCCTGTTCGGCTATGGCCGCACAGGGTGCCCCATGAAAGCCCTGTTTCGCAACCAGCTCCAGCGTTGCCTGAAGCAATAGTTCCCGTTTGTCATCTCGTGCCATGATACTCCCCAAACAAAAAATGAATAATCATTCATTCATTACCCCCTTACCCGAATCCGGTCAAGTAAATTTTGGGGAAGCATTTTTGCGGTCGCCAAATTGCTTACACCCCAACAGTGAATTTTCTGTGAAGAAATTATGCATCATTCCACAAGAATTGACTTGCCTTCAGAAGATGACCGGTCATATAATTTTAAAATGAGTCGCCCCAAAAACCCTGACATGATCCGTTCACGCCTGCTGGATGCCGGGCTTGCCGCTTTTGCCAAGCGGGGCTACCACGGTACCGGCATCAAAGAGATTGTGGACACCGCCCAGATCCCCAAAGGCTCGTTCTATAACTACTTCAAGAGTAAGGAGGCATTCGGGCTGGCGATTGTGCTGCGCCACTCTGAAGAGTTCTGGCAAAAATGGCATGACAGCATTGATGCGACCCAGCCGGATCCGCTGGTTGCCCTGCGCACCTGTTTCAACCTCATGTTAACGGAGCATCTCTGCTGTGCGGTTAACACCTGCAGCGTGGTCGTTCATCTGGCCGGTGAGATCTGCGAAAGCAGCGAACTCTGCCGTACCACCATGAGCGCCGTGGTACAGGAATGGTCTGAAAATCTGGCAATGGTAATCCGACAAGCCCAACAGGCCGGAAGCATACGCCAGGATGTTGATGCCATCCAATTGGCCACACTCTTCTGGGATGCCTGGTTGGGGGCGATGCAGCGGATGAAGATGCACGATTCAGTGGTGCCACTCAATCAGCTGGTGGAGCTGATGTTTGGTACTCTTTTAAGACCCTAAATTTTTTTATTTATTTTTGAGACGACCGGTCATATTAAAGGTGCTGCCATGGCCATCAAACGAGAACCTGAAAAACATGCCAACCACGAACGCTGGCTGGTTTCCTATGGTGATTTTCTAACCCTGTTGTTTGCCGTGTTTGTAGCCATGTATGCCATGGGGCAGACCGACAAGAAAAAAGCTGAAGAGCTAACCCAGTCTCTGCGGGAATCATTCGGCTATTCCACGCGGGCCTCAGCCGGACAAAAGGGTGTACTGCAATCCCAGGATATTAAGCCGATACCGGCCATCAAACCAGAAATGGCCATAATACCAATCACCAACAAAATGCCTCCGGCCGGTCCGCGACAAGGCAACATCGGTGGCGAAGCTGGTTCAAAACAGATGGCAGGAGAAAAAGAATTTCGTGAAATGGCCTCTGCACTAGAAGCGTATCTGGTCAAGCAGGGGTTCCAGAACAAGGTGGCGCTCTCAATTACCCAACGAGGGCTGGTAATCAGTCTGAAAGAAGCTGGTTTCTTTGATTCAGGCAGCGCAAAACTAAAGCAAAACTCAATACCGACGTTACGCGGCATTGCTGAAGGGCTTCAGCAGTATGCAAACCGGTTTCGGGTTGAAGGGCACACCGACTCTGTACCGATCAGATCATCTGAATTCCGTTCAAACTGGGAGCTTTCAACGGCACGGGCCACCAATGTGATCCATTTTCTGGTGGATGCAGCCTCATTTTCACCAGAAACACTATCTGCGGTGGGCTATGGAGAGTACCAACCGCTGGTCGCCAATGACACACCGGAACAGCGGGCAAAGAACCGGCGGGTGGATATTGTGGTGCTGGCAGCAGAGGCGGCAGGAGGCGAGGCAAAGGGGATATAGATTGTATTACAAGAGAATTATGCTATATGAGCTGCATACACGAATGGTGGTGAGAGGAGATTGAGCACCACGACAAACTAAAAGGCACCCTTCAATGGACCAAAAGAAGATCCATAATCTCAGCGTAATGTATGCTATTGCTCTGGCTTTTATCGGGCTGACCGCGCTTTTGTCAACCCTGCTCATGGGCAGTGCCATCAAGCACAACCAAGCCGACTCAAGGGTAGTAAATCTGTCTGGCCGTCAACGCATGGTGAGTCAGCTCATAAGCAAAACACTTCTTCTCCTTGAGCGCACCAAAGATCCGGCAGAGCAAAAACGCCAATTAGCAGTTCTGTCTGAATCACTGCATGACCTACAGCAAGCGCACCTGGGCCTCCAGCATGGTGATCCCAAACTGGGGTTGCCAACTCCTGACAATACCCCACAAATACAAGAGCTGTTTATTACCGTTGAACCGTATCATGCCAAAATCACCCAAGCCCTGACTGCCTTCCTTAAAAGCAGCCAGGGATCAACGATTGACGATGATATGCTGCAAAACACAATAGCCGTCATGCGTGGAAACGAATCTACCTTCCTTGCTATTATGGACAGGATTACGTTCCACTTTGATTCTGAGGCAAACAAACGCATCAGCGCACTATTCCACCTGCAGAACAGCGTCCTTGCTGTTAACCTGCTTGTACTCTGTCTTATCTTTTTATTCATTTTCAGACCAACCCTGAAAAAATTGGAAACTTCTGTGAGATCGCTTAAAGACAGCGAAGAGCGTTTACAGGCAGTTACCGATACAGCAGGTGATGCTATCATGATCACGGACCCCCAAGGGGGCATATCCTACTGGAACCCGGCTGCTGAACAGATGCTCGGCTATCGCTCTGAAGAGGTTCTGGGCAAGAATCTTCACGACTTGTTAGTTCCCCAACGCTACCATGCCGACTACCGTACAGCTCTCCCGGGTTTTTTTCACACCGGGAACGGCAATGCGGTTGGAAAGGTTCGCAGCCTTTTTGCCATCAGAAAAGATGGCCAGGAGATTGCTGTATCGCACTCTCTTTCAGCATTCCAGCTTAATGGAGAGTGGCATTCTGTTGGCATACTCCGCGATATTACGGAAAGTTTAAAACAACAGGAGGCATTAAAAACGAGCGAAGAAAACGTTCGTCTCCTGCTCAACTCAACTGCTGAAGCGATCTGCGGGATTGACCTGGCTGGCAACTGTACTTTTGCCAACCAATCCTTTCTCACGTTGCTGGGGTACACGGCGTTGACACACGTCATCGGCAAGAATGTCCACCAACTGACGCACCATTCCTATCCGGACGGGACTCCTTTCCCGGTTGAACAATGTCGTCTGCATCATGCAATTCATGAAGGTCTTCAGGTCCACTTGGATGATGAAACATTGTGGCGTGCCGACGGAACCTCCTTTCCCGCAGAGATTTGGACACATCCCCAGATGACGAATAACAGCTTGGTTGGCGCAGTCATGACGTTTATCGACATCACCGAACGCAAGCAAATGGAGATAGAACTTCAGCGCATGGCCCATTATGACGTTTTAACAGGTTTACCAAACCGTGCATTGTTCAGTGACCGTGTGCAACAGACCCTTGCCGAGGCAAAACGCAACCAGACAGGCTTGGCCATTATGTTTATTGACTTGGATAAATTCAAGCCAGTGAACGACAATTACGGCCATGCGGTTGGTGATCTGTTGCTGAAAGAGGTGGCACACCGGATTAGGGAAGCTGTGCGAGAGTCTGACACAGTGGCACGCATAGGTGGAGATGAGTTTGTAGTACTATTAAAACATATAAAAGACAGACAAGATGCACTTCTGGTAGCCGAAAAAATACGTCATACGCTAAATATGCCGTTTGTCCTCAGTACCCTTTCTCTCGGCATATCATCAAGTATCGGTATTGCAATTTTTCCTGATCATGGTGCCAGCGAGGTTGAGTTGTGTAAACATGCTGATGCGGCAATGTATCTGGCAAAAGAAAGTGGGCGAGACGCTGTACGCTTGTTTCAGCCAACGGTTCCAGCAAGTAATAGCCAGCCATAACCAACTCTACTACCATTTAGCGAAAGACCAGGGGTTGCATGTTACAGACACACAACTACACACGACAAGCCCCAACAGGCTTCGCCGGGAAAAGGCTACATGAATGGATCTCTTGCTGCCACGACAGCTTGACGCAACACCTTCTTCCGGTATCGACACGTGGAAAAACACCTCATTACTCCTTCTGCTACTCTTTTCACCGCTTATTATAATTAGTTATTACAACTACTTATTGTTTCACGCAGTCGTCGAACTGTTAAGCATTGTCATCGGAACATGTGCTTTTGTATTTGCTTGGCATGGGCAGCGTTATCAGCAGACATCCTTCTTTTTCATCATGGGCATTGCCCTGCTTTGCTCAAGCAGCCTGGATCTATTACACACGCTGTCATATAAGGGGATGGGGGTCTTTACCGACAGCGGTGCGAACCCTGCCACACAACTCTGGATAGCTGCCCGATATCTTCAAAGCATTGCATTCTGTGCAGCTCTGACATTCATGCAGCGTAAAGTTCAGCCAAACCTTACCATTGCTGTATTTTCAGGCATTACGCTAATTATCATCTGGTCGGCATTTTTCAGCGGTCTGTTTCCTGACTGCTTCATTGAAGGGAAGGGACTCACTCCATTCAAAAAGATCAGCGAACTGATTATCAGCATTTTTTATGTTGTATCGTTATTTTTACTCCATCGACATCGCAGCCAGTTTTGCAGCAGAGTCTACCACCTGATTGCGGCCTCTATACTTTTTGCAATTTTAGCTGAGCTTGCATTTATCTTTTACGTACATGTTCATGGTTTTTCGAATCTGGCAGGACATATTTTCAAACTGGCATCATTCATGTTTCTGTATATGGGGATCATCAGGACAAACCTTAAAGACCCCCTTGCAATGCTGTTTCGTGATTTACAGGAAAAGGATCAGCAACTCGAAAAGCTTGTCGAAGAGCGGACCGTTCAACTTGAGCAGACTATCACACAATTACATAAAGAAATCATTGAGCATCAACAAACTTCGCTACAATTGAAAGAAACAAGCATATTTTTATCTGAAAGTCAGACTATAGCAAAAGTTGGCGGCTGGAAAACAAACCCTATCACTAACATGTTGTATTGGTCTGATGAGCTGTATCGGTTGCTCGAATACCCTGTTCATGAACCAATCAGCTTTGATACGTGCCTCAAATATTTTACCCCTGAAGATCAACCGAAAATTAAGGGTCTGCTGATCAACTCGCTTGAACACAACACCCCTTTTCAACTTGACTGCCGGGTAACAACACACTTAGGCCAATATTTTTGGGCTAATTTACGCTGCGTGGGACGCCTGGAGGGACCAAACGGCAGCTATCTTGCCGGTATTCTGCAGGACATCACTACTCACAAACAGACTGAAGAATTGCTGACTATTGCCAAAGAAGCCGCAGAATCAGCCAATCGTGCTAAATCAGAGCTGCTTGCCACTGTCAGCCACGAACTGCGCACTCCTCTGAACGGTGTTTTGGGTGCTCTGCAATTGATTGAAATGACTGACCTGTCTGATGAGCAAAATGAATACCTCTCTATAGCTATACAATCGGGATTTCGGGAGTTAGCACTTGTCAATGACCTGTTGACCTTGGCCAGCCTAGAATGTTCAGGACTGAAGATTGATTCTGAACCGTTCAATCTTCTGGAAAGCATTCTACAGACGGTAGAACAACATCGCCAACTGCCCATTACCAAGCAGCATCTTACTTTTTCAGTACAGCTGGAATCCAATTTAGAACAAATGGTTATTGGTGACAGCAAGCGTTTGGGACAAATAATCGGCAACCTGCTACAGAATGCCATCAAATTTACCGAACAGGGTGGCGTAACGGTTGAGGCAAATATTCCCTCTCATGATGGCAATATGCTCTGGCTGTGCCTGGCAGTAAAGGACACCGGTATCGGCATCCTGCAAGAGGATCACAAACGGGTTTTCAGCCCCTTTGTGCAGGCTGATATGTCTCATACACGTAAATTTGGAGGTACTGGTCTGGGTCTGTCAATCTGCAAGCGACTGGCTGAACAGATGGGTGGGGAAATAACGCTCACGAGTCAGGCTGGTGAGGGCAGCTGTTTCACTATCAAAATTCCATTTGCACTGTCAAAGACAGGCCAACTGACAGATGTAGCGACAGCTTTAATAGCCCCACAGACAAACAGACAACAGCTGAGTATTCTAGCCGTTGAAGACGACAGCGTGAATCTTCTGACTCTCAAGATGGCTCTTACCAAGTTAGGACATACGGCCTGTGGGGCAAAAGATGGTAAAGAAGCTCTGGCACTTTGGGACAGCAGACCGTTTGATATCGTGTTGATGGATATTCAAATGCCCGCTTTGGATGGTCGCGAAACACTCAAATATATTCGACTGAAAGAACAGAATACAGAGCGACACACCCCAATTATTGCAGTAACTGCCCATGCCATGGAAGCCGACCGTATAAGACTTTTGGATGAAGGATTTGACGGCTACTTGGCCAAACCATTCAAGTTTGATGAATTGCAGGATGAGATGAGCAGGGTAGTCGGGAGTATTCAAGCTTCCAACTTGCACTAGAAGCCATTACCCACGTCAGACAAGGGAAACCAGGTAGAGTAGGGAGCAGGTTTGTTTCACCCTGCCCTCCCTCATCAAACC
>DAIQQT010000416.1:0-2259 GCA_036786685.1 Trichlorobacter sp. | reverse complement strand
TCCTTCTTCTTTCCCTGACGATAAGCGGGAGTCAGTCAGACAAGCATGGCTGCGTTTGGCTTCACTAACCCCAAAGGGTAAGTTGCGGATAATGGTGGGACAGGTGAAGCAGTTTGTGCCTACTCGATACGGGTACCGGATGCAGATTAACCACTCGCCAGACACGATTTTTAGCCTGAGCGACGATCTACATAAACGGACAATGAAGCGGTTTGAGAAAGAGGTGGAGCTTTCTGAGATCGAGGGTGTGCGTTTGGTTGCAATCGCTGTCTATGGTGTGAATGCAGCAGGGATAGCAATTGTTGAAGAACTATCCCTGATGACCACTACAGGCGAGTGGATCCCGTTCGACGGGATATTGGAGAAAGCACTGATCGACAAGATGGTTGAAGAACGTCGGCCATTCACAAAAGGGTTGCGCTATAACCTGCCGAAATCAAAGCCGCTGGCGTGTGCCGTACTTACGGATACTCAACCACAGCCAACGGCACTTTATATCGTACCGGGACCTCAGGAGAAGTACGGGCACGAAGAACTATCTATGTTGCAGGCAGACAGTCAACTTGCGTCGTGGAGTTGGGATGCTGATCAGTTCGAGATTCCCTGTCTGCCTACAACAGCAGGGGAGTCAATGTTACAGGCCTAATGCCAGAGAGGTTTTTGTCGTGCAGAAAAACAGAATAGCCCGTCAAGGGTTGAAGATGTGCGGAACTACAGGCGGAGCGATCGTGCCTTGCGGTCCGAGGGAGTGTTATCGGGTTGGCGACGAGTGCCGGCCGGAGTTGGCAGGTATGATCAGGAACAACAGGCAGGCATTAGATGCGCTGCTTGATGGATTGCTTCGAGATTACGGCCCCATGACGTCTGATGAGATTCAGAAGAAGGCGTCTGAGCGGTACGGTATTTTTGTTGCTTCACTGCTTATGCTTGTTGCCAAGCAACGCTGAAAAGGGGCTAAAATGTCGTTGATAGAGAGATTGGGGTTGACTTCAAGCCCCTTTGATCCGGAAAAGAAGCGCGTTTTTGTGGCGGCGACAAAAAAAGGCAATGTCGATTCGCGGTACCAGCTCGAATACATGGATTTTGAGGATCTGCGGCTTCATACCGCAATTCTGGGAGCAACGGGTAGTGGTAAAACCGTGTTGCTTTCGACCCTGATTACCCAGTTTATCCGCAATGGATGGCCTATTCTGATGCTTGACCAAAAGTTCGACCCTGGCATGTTCAGAGCGGCATGGGCAACGGCCTCCATCTGCGGCAGAGGAGACGATTTCAGGCTGTTGTCGCCTTTTGCTGCGGAGTCAAACAGAGGCGTTCTTGGAGAGCTGGGTACCTGCTCGTATAACCCTTTGCTCAGTATTGACAGCCCGATTGCAGCAACGTCGGCAATTCTCAAGGCAGCGACAAAGGAGAAGGCCGGTGACGCCTACTGGGAGGGAGTGAAGGAAGATATTGTCGACACGCTGGTGCGAGCCTTCCTCTCCTCGGGTTTGCCTTATTCGTTCAAGGATATCTGGGCAGCACTGGAATCGCCTGTTGCACTCAAGGTGCTGGTGTCGAAGAGTTCGGACAAGGAGGCAAACATTGTACTGAGGAGTTGGCTTGACCGCATGTCCGACCCGGACCCGCGCATTCAGGCAGAGCAGGCTCGTTATACGCAGGGCGCAAAAATGTTTTTCAGGTCGCTCGGAACCGGCACCCTGGGTACTCTGCTGTCCGCCTACGAAACGAATATCTCGCTAAAAGCTGCATACAGGGATAACCACATTGTCTGGGCTGTGCTGCCGTCGCTACAAATTGACCACACAGCAAGATCCGTAGGGAAATTGATTTTGTCGGAGTTGCGTTACTTGGCGGGCGAGATCCAGGCAACCACGGAGAGCCGCAAGCCGTTCCTGGTGGTAGTTGATGAGTTCGAGAACTTTATCTTCCCGGGCGTGACTGACCTATTTGATAAAGGCAGGGCGGCGGGGATCTGTATGGTGGTCGCTCACCAGTCGCCAGCGCAGATTGATCTTGAGCAGTCAAAGGAAATGCGCACGGTCATCACGGCCAACACCCGGAACAAGATCATTATGGCAACCGAAGATGCAGATGTAGCTAAGTATTTCGCAGAGCTAACAGGGAAAGATGACTCAGCATTCGGTATTACTGTTGACGGCTTCAGCGTTCGTGAAGCTGATCAATATCTGATTCAGCCACGTGAGTTCACAGAAATGGACGACTTCAGCATGATTCTGAGGCGTAAGGGAAAGACAA
>DAIQQT010000415.1:0-2265 GCA_036786685.1 Trichlorobacter sp. | reverse complement strand
CAAAAACATCAGCACCAACAGAAGCCGGCAGCCAGGCAGTTCCCATGTCCAGCAGGTTGACGAAGAAGTCATTGGTCAGCGTTTCAGGACGGTTGGTGAACACACCGTGTCTGGACTGGCCGTAGTTAGCACCCAGCACACGCATACCGCCAATCAGCACGGTCATCTCCGGAGCGGTCAGGGTCAGCAGCTGGGCCCGGTCCACCAGTAGTTCTTCCGCGGTAATAGAATATTTGGCTTTCTGGTAATTGCGGAATCCGTCGGCTTTAGGCTCAAGCACTGCAAAGGACTCTGCATCGGTCTGCTCCTGGATGGCATCGGTACGACCTGGAACAAAGGGGACCGTAACTGTATAACCGGCATTTTTGGCCGCCTGCTCCACTGCAGCGCAGCCTCCCAGCACAATCAGGTCGGCCAATGACACTTTTTTACCGCCAGTCTGGGCACTATTAAACTGCTGCTGGATACTTTCCAGAGTCTCAAGTGCCGCTACCAGTCGTTCCGGCTGGTTGACCTCCCAGTCCTTCTGCGGGGCCAGGCGAATACGGGCACCGTTGGCACCGCCCCGCTTGTCTGAACCGCGGAAGGTGGATGCCGAGGCCCAGGCAGTGGAGACAAGCCGGGAAATTGTCAAGCCGGAGGCCAGGATCGTGGTCTTCAAATCAGCAATATCTTTATCGTTGATCAGTTCATAATCGACAACCGGTACCGGGTCCTGCCAGATCAACTCTTCGGCAGGCACTTCTGGACCGAGGTAACGTGAGCGGGGTCCCATATCGCGGTGGGTCAGCTTGAACCAGGCCCGGGCAAAGGCATCGGCAAATGCATCCGGGTTGGCCAGATAGCGCCGTGCAATTTTTTCGTAGATCGGGTCAAATTTTAGCGAGAGGTCAGCCGTGGTCATCATCGGGCGGCGTTTTTTAGACGGATCATGGGCATCCAGCACCATGTCCTCGTCATCCACATCCTTGGCCAGCCAAATATAGGCTCCGGCCGGACTTTTCAGCAGTTCCCACTCGTACTTGAACATAACCTTCAGATAGCCCATGTCCCAGGTGGTGGGGTTCGGTTTCCAGGCGCCTTCAATGCCGCTGGTGATAGTGTCGCCCCCCTTGCCGCTCTTGTAACTGCTGATCCAGCCCAGACCCTGCTCTTCAAGAGGCGCCGCTTCCGGCTCTGGCCCCACATGGGTGGCCGGCCCTGCACCATGGCATTTGCCAAAGGTATGGCCACCGGCAATCAATGCAACGGTTTCTTCATCGTTCATGGCCATGCGGGCAAAGGTCTGACGGACGTCATGGGCAGACTCTGTTGGAACAGGTTGACCATTGGGCCCCTCCGGGTTGACGTAGATCAGCCCCATCTGCACGGCAGCCAGGGGATTCTCGAGATCACGCTCGCCACTGTAGCGCTGATCCCCGAGCCACTTGTCCTCAGCCCCCCAGTAGATATCCTCTTCCGGTTCCCAGACATCCTCACGCCCCCCACCAAAACCAAAGGTCTTGAACCCCATTGATTCTAACGCGCAGTTGCCGGCCAGAATCATCAGATCAGCCCAGGAGATCTGTCTGCCGTACTTCTGTTTGATCGGCCAGAGCAAACGGCGTGCCTTGTCCAGATTGGCGTTGTCAGGCCAGCTGTTAAGCGGCGCCAGGCGCTGGGAGCCGGACCCGGCTCCGCCGCGTCCATCACCCATGCGGTAGGTACCGGCACTGTGCCAGGCCATCCGGATCATCAGGCCACCGTAATGTCCCCAATCAGCCGGCCACCAGTCCTGTGAATCGGTCATCAGGGCATACAGGTCTTGTTTGATAGCTGCCAGGTCAAGTTTTTTGAACTCCTCGCGATAGTTGAACTCCTTGCCCATAGGATCTGACTTGGAAGAGTGCTGATGCAGAATATGAAGATTCAACTGATTCGGCCACCAATCACGGTTCGATGTGCCACCACCTGCGACCTGCCTGCTTTTACCCGTTACCGGGCATTTACTGTCAGTACTCATTCGATCGTCCCCTTTCGTTGACAACGTCCATTGTGCGACATCAGGACCTTACGAGTGGTTAAGAACTGCCTGGCCGAAGTGTTGCATAGCTTTGTTGCCTGTCAATTCAAATACATATTTTTGCTAACTAATAATATTACTTATCAGATTCCCATGAAAAAGCGGGTTCTCAACGAGCAACCCGCATAGGTCATGCCTACCAGTTAATTGATCTGGACAAACATCGATCCCGGCACACCGCAGACCGGACACTTGTCCGGTGC
>DAIQQT010000414.1:0-2265 GCA_036786685.1 Trichlorobacter sp. | reverse complement strand
TCCGCTGAAAAGAGTGGGAGACAGCGCGTACCACAGCTTGTGCAACAGCCGGTCTTGCCTTAGCTGCAGCGCAGGTTCCCCCGCCATCCGACAGAGGTTAAGCCTGAGCGACTCCCCGCCGCGCAGCTGGAAAACCCCCTTGAACAGGGTTTCTTCAGAATGATCCGTCATTGCCCAGGCGAGAAAATCATAGGCCCGCTGTCCATTCACGCGGGGACACCAGCCGGGGAGCACCGTAAATTGCTTAATCTCTGAAGCAAAGGCGATATCACCTGCTGGCGAGATCCAGTAATAGAGCGGCTTGACCCCAAAACGATCCCGTGCCGCAAAAAGAGAATCTTCGACTGCATCATACAGCAAAAAGGCAAACATGCCGTTGAAGCGCGCAAGACAGTCCTCGCCCCATTCACTATATGCAGTCAGGACAACTTCTGTATCCGATTGCGAGTAAAACAGATGGCCGAGAACTTCAAGCTCAGTCCTCAACTCACGATAGTTATAGATTTCCCCATTATAAACGATCCAATAGCGTCGATCCCGGGTACACATCGGCTGATGACCAGCCAGCGAGAGATCAACAATCGAAAGACGCCGATGCCCAAGAGCAATACGGAACGGGCGGTCATCAAGCGTATCAATATGACGCTTGGGCCGGTAGGGCAACGCCGAGTTACAGAGAGCCAACGGCGTATCAGTGCCACCACAGACCAGAGGCGATTGCCCCCCATCCTGCAGCAACCAAAAACCCTCATCATCAGGGCCGCGATGGCGTACCTGATCCGTCATGTCACGGATCAGGCTGGCTGGCAGTGTGTGTCTGGCGATAAAACCAGCTATGCCGCACATATCAAAACAGCTCCTCCATCTTCATGCAGAATCACGACGCCGGAACCCGTGCACCTAGACTCATAAGTTTGGTCTTACGTAAGGCAATGCCATTCATAGCCATAATTTGGATTGTTTCGTACATTACGATCAGGAACATCATACTGTAAAATGATGCGGAAAGTTTGTAACAGAAAAAGATAATCACTGCCTTGAACACCAGCGATGCCACTGCAAAAGCAAGAGAAATATGCTGGATACGTAATGCAACGTGGGAAAAACTGGTTGATGAGAAGACAAAAGACATGAACATAAGCACTGAGAGGTAAGAAGCAATTTCCCCGGCCTCTTGCCATGAAGCACCGAAAAACAGCGAGAACAGTTTTGGAGCAAAGAAAAACAGCGTAAGGCTCGGCACTAGGGCAATAGCTGATAGAGTCAACCAGGTTTTTTTGAGCAGCTTGGAACTGTCCTCCGAAGTCATTAGACTTGAGGTGAAACGCTGATAAAACACCTGTCCAATGGCACTGCCGATCATACCTGTTGGCAACAGAACCACCTTATATGCCAGAGAATATTGTCCCGCCGTACTCACGGAATAGTACGCGGTCATGAAAAACAACGGCAATTGGAGCGCCGCCATTCCCACAAATGCCTCCATGGTTGAAAATAACGGCATATCACGATATTCCAAGGCAAGATGCCTGAGTCTTCCTGAAGCGGTCATCCCTAAACGCACAGCATTCCACGGAAATTCCACGTACCCTAAAAAAACACCGTATACAAACATCCCGGTCACGCTTGCCACGATCAACCCAGCAGCACCTCCATTCACATATCCTGCCATCAACGAAATTGCGGCCACTGTCACAGCTTGAAGCACCCCGCCCTGAGCTAGAAAGTGATATTTTCCCCGTCTGTTGCACCAGTACACTACGGTCTGATTGAAGCCGGACATAACAACCGAGAGCGGCACCAGAAAAAGCCAAGGCCAGATTTCATTACTTCTGAACAATTGAGCCAACTCTGTCCCAAAACCGGCCATTACCGCCAGCGTCAGCCCCCCCACACAGACCGCTAAACATACTGATAGCACACAAATCGAAGCTGCATCTTCATGCTCTTTCGGAAGCATGACGGCCAGTTCATACCTTCCGGTTGCAACTACTGCCATAAGCGCAGAAATAGAAGAATAAAGGGCAAATATGCCAAAATCTGCAGGATCATAGAGTCTGGTTAACAGTGGGGAAACTAGGACCGGAAGGGCCTGCGCCAGGACTGTTCCCGATAGTAATGTCAGAACATTTGACTGGAATGAGCCGGATGGGGCCAATCGCTGCAGTATTTGTTTCAGGCTCTCTACAGACATCGATCTCCCTCAACCGCATACATTTGGCAGAGAACATTAAGCTTCATGCTCTTGCTGGGACCTTGTCTTCA
>DAIQQT010000413.1:0-2273 GCA_036786685.1 Trichlorobacter sp. | reverse complement strand
CTGGTGGTATCACTGTCCATCCGTGCAATCCGGGCTTCAGGAAACTGTTCCAGCAGTTCATGCTCAATCCGTTCCGTCCCCACTCCCATCTCTTTCAGCTCCAGTTCGCCACAGGCCGGGCAGATGCAGGGGGCTGGAACCTGATAGTCGCAGTAGTGACAGAGGCTTTTTCTGCGTTGGCGATGGTAGGTCAGGGAAACCGAGCAGTTGGGACATTGCAGATCAGCCCCGCAGGCAGGACAGACCAGCCAGCTGGCAAAACCGCGCCGGTTCAGGAACAGCAGGCTCTGTTCGCCCCGTTCCAGGTTGTCTGCCAGTGCCTCGAGCAGTTGGGGCGAGAGCGGTGATTCGGCAGTCATACGGGTGTTGATGATACTGGTTGCAGGTAAGGGCCGGTTAGCAACCCGTTCCGGCAGCGAAAGATAGCCCAGTTTTCCCTGCTGAGCTGCAAAGCGGGTGGTGATCAGCGGTGTGGCAGAACCCAGCAGTACCACTGCCTGCTCCTGCTGTCCCCGCACCAGGGCCAGGTCACGGGCATTGTAACGCAGGCCATCGGACTGTTTAAAAGATGCCTCATGCTCTTCATCCACCACAATGATGCCGATCCGTTCCAGCGGGGCAAAGATGGCAGACCGCGCACCGATCACGATCCGTACTTCACCCCGCCGTATACGTCGCCATTCATCATAGCGTTCACCATCGGAAAGGGCGCTGTGCAGCACGGCAATCCCCTCGGAAAAGCGGGCACGAAAACGTTGCACCAACTGGGGGGTCAGGGAGATTTCCGGCACCAGCACCAGGGCATTCCTGCCCGCAGCAAGGGCGTGGGCGATCCCCTGCAGATAGACTTCGGTCTTGCCGCTGCCGGTAACACCATGCAGCAGAAACGGGGTAAAACAGCTGGTGTCCAGAGCGGTCAGGATGGTTGACAGGGCCTGCTGTTGATGCGTGGTCAGCGGTTTGGGTGCATCTTTGGTCACGGCCAGTCCGGCAAACGGGTCGCGGTAGACCTCTCGTTCGCTGGTCTGGATCAGTCCCAGCTCCATCAGTCGTCGCAGATTGGGGCTGCATTCACCAAAGCGTGCCTTAAGTTCTGCTGATGAAACTGGTCCGGACTGGCGCAGGAATGTGAGGATATCCAGCCCTTTGCCTCTGAGCCTGGCAGGGGCATCTACAGGTAATGGGCTAAAGATCCGCTCATACCGGACTTTCCTGCCGCCGCTTACCGCTTCTCCATCGACACTGCTGCGGCTTTGCAGGTTGATGCCGGTGGGCAGGGCAGTCTTAAGTACCTCCCCCAGGGGATGCAGGTAGTAGTCGGCAACCCACTGGAAGAAGGTCAGCTCGGCCTCGGTCCAGAGTGGTTCAGGGTCCAGTATATCCAGCAGATCTTTCAGCTGCTGGCCTTCTGGAGGCGTGCCGATACAGAGCACATAGGCGGTCAGCTTGCGTCTGCCAAACGGGACAAAGACGCGGATCCCGGGTTTTATACGGTCGGCAAGGTGGACAGGCACCCGGTAATGAAAGGTGGTATCCAGGGGAAGCGGGACAGAAACTTCAACAATAAGTTCAGAAGATGACATAGGGTGATAATGGCAGAAAGCAACTGATTTGGAAATGGCGATATTACTGCCCTATTGCCACCGCAGTCAGCAGGGCTTTTTCAATCTGCTGCAGGAACTGGGCAGGGATAATCCCGAACGGTTCTTCAAGCTTGCTACGATCAAGGGTGGTAATCTGGTGGCAAACCGCCACGCTATCACTGGGGAGTCCGGCTGTACCGGCAGGTAACTGCACAACAGTGGGACCGCGCCGGGCTTGTAAGGTTGAGGTGCTGACCGGAATGACAATGATTGAACGCCAGTTTGGGGTCTGGTTAAAGGCATCATGGGAAAGAACAATAACCGGACGCCGTCCGGCCTGTTCAGAACCGGAGCGTGGGGCCAGGTTTGCCCAGCAGATATCCCCCCGTTTCATGGTTGTTCCTCGGCAAGTTGTTCAACAGCTGCCTGCTCCAGGGCAGGGTCAAGGTCGGCACTGCTGCCGGCCATTGCACCGGCATAGGCGGCAATCTCTTCATGAACCGCCAAGCGCTCCTGCTCTGCCAGCCAATATTCCACTGCCTGTTTTACCAATTGGGTGGCTGGTCTACGTTGACGGGTTGCTGTTGCATTAAGTATCTGATAGCCCTGTTCAGTTAGTGGTACATGAAATTTGTGGGTCTTAATGTTCATGGTATTCCTGGCATATATCATGACATATTTTTAGCACAT
>DAIQQT010000044.1:0-11827 GCA_036786685.1 Trichlorobacter sp. | reverse complement strand
AGCTGGGGATCATCCGCAAGGGAGACCGGGGCTGGTATGACCTGCTACACAACCGGCTGATCTTTCCGATAAGGGACAAGCAGGGGCAACCGATCGGTTTTGCCGGCAGAGTGCTGGATAACAGCCTGCCCAAGTATATCAACTCGCCGGAATCACCACTGTACCGCAAGAGCAGTGTGCTGTTCGGCGTTGATCTGGCATTACGGAATATCAGGCAGAGCGGCACCGCGATTATCGTGGAAGGCTACTTTGACCATCTGGCCCTCTACCGGGCCGGGATACGCAACGCCCTGGCCACCTGCGGCACGGCACTGACTGACGGCCATATCGGCCTGCTGAAGAAACATGCCCAGCGGGTCTGTCTGCTGTTTGACGGTGACAATGCAGGACGCAAGGCCACGGTACGGGCCATGGAACTCTGCCTTGAACAGGCACTGCCGGTCTATGTGATCAACCTGCCCCAGGGTGAAGACCCGGACAGCCTGCTGCAGAAGCATGGCGCTGAGGCATTCAACCAGCGGGTTGCAGCGGCAAAACCGGCCTTTGAACAGTTCCTGCACTGGCTTTTGGCCAAGACACCGGCGGACAGTGTGGACCAGCGGGTACGGTTAATGGATGAGATCATCCCCCGCTTTCAACGGATCAAAGATCCGGTAGAGCGGGACCTGTACCTGAAAGAGATCTGCCGCTTGCTGGGCATTGACCCGCCGTCATTCCGGCGACGGCTGGCCGGACAGCGCAGTGAACAGAAGCAGGAACAGCCCCAGACAGCGACAAGACCGACGCAGCGGCCTGTCCAAAGGGACATCGGCATACAGACCCAGGAAACCCTGCTCAGTCTGCTGGCAACCTACCCTGAAGTCCGCCAGGAGCTGCAAGCCCTTGATCTTCAGCAGCTGTTTGACCAGCAGCACCTGCCGTTGGCCCGGGCGATACTTGACACTGCCGGCAATGATCAGGAAGGGACGATCTGGCATAACCTGCTGGCACAGCTTGAGCAGGAAGAACAGAAAGAGCTGGTGGCGCGGCTGCTGGTTCAGGACCAGCACCTGGCAAATATCGACTGGCGATCCGCCCTGCGGCAATGCCTGAAACGACAGAAGGAAAAAGAAACCGGCGGCCTGAAACAGATTGCCCTCAGACTGTCAACCTTGCCCGAAGACAGTGAAGAGTATCAGGAATTGTTAAAATTAGCCGATCAGTTGCGTAATAAGAAATCGGCGCTATAAGTAATCATACCCAGTATTCAATAAAGGTACCCATCCCCATGGCCAAGAAAAACATTGATGATGTTAAGCAGTTGATTGATATAGGCAAAGAAAAGGGCTTTCTGACCTTTGATGAAGTAAACGACATCCTGCCCCCCGATATTGCCACGGAGCAGATTGATGACGTGATGGGCATGTTCGGCGATATGGATATTGAAATCGTTGACTCTGCCCAGAAGGTCAAGATCCCCAAGATCAAGATTGATCTGGAAGAAGGGGAAGAAGAGGCCGAAGGCGAGGCAGAAGAGGTTGAGTTCGAGCCGGGGGCCATCGGTCGCACCAGTGACCCGGTCAGGATGTACCTGCGTGAAATGGGTTCCGTTTCCCTGCTGACCCGCGAGGGTGAGGTGGAGATCGCCAAGCGGATTGAAGACGGTGACCGTGAAGTGGCCGGCATCATCCTTAATACCCCGATTACGGTCAAAGAAGTGCTTGTGCTGGGGGACAAACTGCGCAAGTTTCAGATCGCCCCTTCTGAAATCAGCAAGGATATCGAAGAAGATCCTGATGTTGACCCGGAAGAGGGTGAAGAGGATATCCATCAGATCCGCCTGCTTGAGGCGATTGACGCCATTGCGGCCTGTGACCAGCAGGTGACTGAACTGACTGCTGCCCTGGAAACAGCCAAGGCTGCCGGCAAGAAAAAAGAGCTGGAAAAGAACCTGAAAGAGGCAAAAGAGCAACTGGCAGAACAGCTGCGCTCGCTGCGTATGAAAGATCGCCATATCACCCGTGTTGCCGACCGCCTGAAGGAACTCTCCTCCAAGGTCAACCGGGTTAAGAATGAACTGGCCGAAGTCCACAACATCATACCGCCGGATAAAATGGCAGAGCTGCTGGAGAAGTTCCGGGTTGACGAGACAAAGGGGATGGCCGCCCTCAAGCCGCTGAAACTGAACGAGGACGACTTCCAGAAGGTTGAGAAACGCCTCAAGAACGCCGCCCGCAAGCTGATCAAGGTTGAGCAGGAATCCGGCTTCAAGGCAACCGAACTTTCCAAGGCGATCCGGGCGATCCGCGAAGGCGAGCACAAGGCTCGCATCGCCAAGTCAGAACTGATTGAAGCCAACCTGCGTCTGGTGGTTTCAATTGCCAAGAAGTATACCAACCGCGGTCTGCAGTTCCTTGACCTGATCCAGGAAGGCAACATCGGCCTGATGAAGGCGGTGGACAAGTTTGAATACCAGCGTGGCTACAAGTTCTCCACCTACGCCACCTGGTGGATCCGTCAGGCCATCACCCGCGCCATTGCCGACCAGGCCCGTACCATCAGGATTCCGGTCCATATGATCGAGACCATCAACAAGCTGATCCGTACCAGCCGTCAACTGGTACAGGAAAACGGTCGCGAACCGGCACCGGAAGAGATCGCCGAGCGGATGCAACTGCCGCTGGACAAGGTCCGCAAAGTGCTGAAGATCGCCAAAGAGCCGATCTCACTGGAGACCCCGATCGGTGAGGAAGAAGATTCCCACCTGGGTGATTTCATTGAAGACAAGGGAGTAGTCAACCCCCTTGAGGCGGTGATCAAGGCCAACCTGTCCGAGCAGACCTCCCGCGTGCTTTCAACCCTGACCCCACGGGAAGAAAAGGTACTGCGGATGCGTTTCGGTATTGGCGAAAAGAGTGACCACACCCTGGAAGAAGTGGGCCAGGACTTTGAGGTTACCCGTGAGCGGATCCGTCAGATTGAAGCAAAGGCACTGCGTAAACTGCGTCACCCCAGCCGCAGCAAAAAACTAAAAAGCTTTGTAGAGTAATCACATGCACATACTTCTCAGCCACCGTCAGCCAACCCGCTTTATCCTGGTTCTCTGTCTCCTGATCTGCCTGCTGCAGTTTACCCAAGTCAGCGCAGAAACCGATGACTCATCGCTCTTTATGGAGGCATTTACCTCCTTTCAGGGCAAGGACTACCTGCACAGCATTGAAAAGCTCAACCATATGGAGCAGCTTTTCCCTGACTCTCCCCTGCGGGATGTCTCGTTGCTGATGCTTGCCCGCTCGCAGTACCGCTCCGGCGACAACGATGCAGCCGCCCAGACGGTCACCAAGTTCAGCAAAGAATTTGGCAATGGCCCCCTTGCCGACTCCATTGAGGCAGACCTTGCCGCCTTGGCCAAACGCCGCCAGGGTGGTGAAAAACTGGCTCCCAATAAACAATTGCGTGCAGCTGCTCAAAAGGTACGTAACGAGCATCTGGCTCTGGAGCGTGCAGCTGCCCTGAAGGCTGAGCAGGAACGTCTGGCACAGGAACGGGCTGAGCGGGAGCGGATAGCACGTGAAAAGGCTGAAGCTGATCGTAAAGAGCGTGAACGGCTTGCTGCGCTTAAGGCTGCAAAAGATGCCGTTAAATTTGAGATTGAATCCGCGATTGTCACCGCCCAGGAAGTTGGCACTGCTGCAAGCGTACCGTTCCAGCTGGTTAACCACGGCAAGGATGCCGAAGAATTTGCCCTTGAGGCCATGCTGCCATCTGGCGTGGAAGGGATGATCACCCAGGCTGCAGACCGAAGCCAGCCGGTGCAGAAGATCACCCTGCAACCCCGTCAACATGCAGAACTGATGATCGCCTTCAGGATGCCCAGCGACCGGGTTGATGGATCGCGGATTACCGCCACGGCCAAGGCCACCTCAACCAGGTTTAACGATATCAGCAAGTCAAAAGAACTGACCATAACCGCTGCAGCGCCGCTGCTGCGTGCCGTATCCCGCCTGCAGCAGACCGCTGTAGCAGGAGAGGCTGGCAGCTATAAGGTCACCCTGCTGAATGTGGGTTCAAAGGCGGCCAAAGAGATCGACCTGCGGATCAGCCTGCCCCAGCAGTTGAAGCTGACCGATGCCGGTGGCAATGGCTGCTGGATTGAAAATGAGCAGTTGGCTGCCTGCCGGATTGATGCCGTAGCGTCAGGCAATCTGGTTGAGCGCAGCCTGAAGGTTGTTGTCAGACCTGATGCAGCAGGCAAGACCGCCAAAGGCACGGTAGAGGTACTGCAGACCGGGCTGCAGGTAAAGGAAAGTTTCAACGGTGCTGCCTTTACAGTAAAGGCAAAGCAGCCTTAACACCTGGAAATACGCACCCAACCCCTCCCGGCCTCCCCTTGTCAGGGGAGGGGTAAACCTAAATGCTTCCCCCCTGACAAGGGGGGATTGAGGGGGGTTAATTTTTGCGCCCCTTTACTCAACTACTTTATATAACAAAAAGCCCCTGACCAGTGATGATCAGGGGCTTTTCTATATTCCGCCAATAGAGTTATCCGATTCCAGTTCAAGGATGATATCAAGGCGGCGAGGAGTTCGGCGACGCAGGCGTACACGCAGTACGCTGAAGAGCTGAAGACGAGCCAACGAAGAGAGCGCCTTGAAATGGAATTGGAATAGCCTCAACGATGAGCCATCAGCACCAGATTATCCCGGTGTACTACATCATCACCGTAGCGGTAGCCCAGCAGTTGCTCAATCTCAGCAGATTTATGGCCTGCAATCAGTTGAATCTCGCTATTGGAATAATCCGACAAACCCCGTGCAATCTCTGTCCCGTCCGGCCCGCAGATCCGCACACAACGACCCCGTTCAAAACGCCCTTCCACACCGGTAATGCCAGATGGCAGCAGGCTGGTACCCTTTTCAACCAACGCCTTCTGCGCCCCTGCATCCACCAGTACCTTGCCTGCAGGACGCAGGGTATAGGCGATCCAGTGTTTGCGCCGGTTCAGGCCGTCAGTGGCAGGCAGAAACAGGGTACCGATCTCCTGCCCGCTGACCGCAGCAGTGATCACCCCCGGCTGTTTGCCCGGCGCCAGAATGGTGGGCACCCCGAAACGGGCCGCCTTTTTGGCTGCCGTCACCTTGGTGGCCATACCGCCGGTGCCGACGTTCGAGCTGCTGCCGCCGGCCATCCGCTCAATCTCACGGGTGATGCTGCGCACCAGCGGGATCAGCTGTGCATCAGGATCACTGGCAGGGTTGGCACTGTAGAGCCCTTCAATATCGGTCAGGATCAACAGCAGGTCTGCCTCTGCCAGGCTGGTTACCAGGGCGGAGAGATTATCATTATCGCCAAACTTGATCTCAGCCACGGCAACGGAATCGTTCTCGTTGATTACCGGCAGGGCACCGGCAGTCAGCAGCGCCTCAAGGGTGGTACGGGCATTCAGGAAACGGTTGCGGTTGGCCAGATCTTCGGCCGTCAGCAGGATCTGTGCAGTCACCAGCCCATGACGGGTACAGGCCTGCTGGTAGGCCTGCATCAGAAGCGGTTGCCCCACCGCAGCAGCAGCCTGCTTCTGCGGTATGGTCAGGGTTGTATCAGCGGAACGCAGTGCATCACGCCCGGCAGCCACAGCGCCGGATGAGACCAGAATCACCTCTATCCCCTGTTGGCGCAGACCGGCCATCTCGTCACACAGCCGGGAAATGGCGTCATAATCAAGCCCGCCACCCTCAACGGTCAGGACACGGCTGCCCACCTTGATTACTACCCTGCGGACCTGCTGCAACAGCCCCTTACGCATCACCACTCCTCCTTGGGAGCAGACCAGAGACGCTCGGCAATGGCATCCAGCAGCGCCTCCACCCCTTCACCGGTCATGGATGAGATCGGATAGACCGGGATCTTGCGTTCCTGAAACCAGGCCTGTGCCTCGGCCAGATGTTCCTGTGCCGTCGGCAAATCCATCTTGGTCAGGGCCACAATCTGGGCCTTTTCCCCCAGCTCTTCACTGAACATGGCCAGCTCACGGTTGATCGCCTCAAAGGCAGCATAGGGATCACTGTCCGGTAGGCCGGAGATATCCACCAGATGCACCAGAATACCGGAGCGCTCCAAGTGTTTCAGAAAGCGGTGCCCCAGACCGGCCCCTTCATGGGCCCCCTCGATAATACCGGGGATATCAGCCATCACAAAGGAACGGAAATTCTTATACCCAACCACCCCCAATGAAGGGGCCAGGGTGGTAAAAGGGTAATCGGCAATCTTGGGACGGGCCGCAGAAACCTTGGTGATCAGCGATGACTTACCGGCATTGGGCAGCCCCAGTAGACCAACATCAGCCATCAGCTTCAGTTCCAGCCGCAGCTTCCGTTCTTCACCCTCTTCACCGGGCTGGGCAAACTTTGGGGCCTTGTTGGTGGCGGTGGCAAAACGGGCATTACCCTGGCCGCCCCGTCCACCTTTCAGCAGAATGATCCGCTGACCATCCTCGGTCAGGTCTGCCAGCACCTCACCGGTCTCGAAATCCTTGATCAGGGTGCCCACCGGCACCTTGACCACCAGATCTTCACCGGCAGCACCATGGCGGTCCTTGCCCATGCCATGCCTGCCCCGCTCTGCCTTCTGATGCTGCTTGTGCCGCAGTTCCAGCAGGGTTGAAAGCGCCTTGGTGGCCTCAAAGATCAGATCGCCACCCCGGCCGCCGTCACCACCGTTGGGGCCGCCAAAGGGGATAAACTTCTCACGCCGGAACGAAACACAGCCAGCCCCACCGTGGCCAGAGGCACAGAGCAGGGTTACCTCATCAATAAACTTCATGCCTGCTCCCCTTCCAGCCAGGTTGCAATCTCCTGTAACCTGGTCTGCCAGCCATCACCCAGACGTTGCTGCAGAAACTGCAGCAGCAGGCTGTCAAACATCTGCAGCCCTGCCTCCAGCAGATACATCCGCTCGTAAAAGGCAGATTCACGCTCCGAAAGATCCTCCACCCCTTCCCGTTCCACCTTCACCGGTGGACACTTGAAGGAACTGAAGGTAAACAGCTCGGCATTCAACGCAAAACGCCACTCCAGTTCATCCTTTTCAAGGTGGATCACGGCACTGCTGATCGCCTTACCGGTGGTAAGCGCAGAACGGGCCTCCAGATACTTATCCTGTGAGCCGGACACCGCCACCTTCTGCGGCCCGCCTTCACCGCCCCCCTGTAGCTGGATCTTGTCATCAATCCAGGCAGAAAACGGGGTACCGCTATCAAACTGTCCCTTGGTGCAGACCTTGAACCCTTCACCCTCCAGCCCGCCATGCAGCAGCCAGAGCAGGAACTCCTCCCCCAGCCAGCAGTTACTCTGGATTTCATCCAGAGCAGCATCGGAACCGGCCTGATTCAGGGCAGCCAACTTCTCCTGATCAGCCTCATCAAGCAGCGCCTTGGCCCGGCTATAGGGGTAGATCACCTGCACCCGCAGGTTCTCAAAGCTCTTGCCGAACAGCTCTTCAAACCGCTCCATCACCTTGCTTGATGATGAAAACAGGGTCAGCAGGCCGTTATCCATATGCCAGGAAAGATCCACGGTAGAAGGGGCAGGCAGGGCGCGGGTCAAAAGCGCCAGCTTGGTCCGGTCAGCAATCTCCTCCCGCTCACGCTTGGGCGGACGTTTCAGTTCAGGCCGCTTGGCCAGGTAATCAGCCTCAGCCCGGCCAATGTGGGACTTCAGCAGCGCAGAGGGAATCCGGCGTTGGTCACGGCGGTAGCTGAAGAACAGGTAGCGGTCACGCCAGAACTCTCCCGGCGCCACAAAGGCAGGGTCATCGGTGGCATCGGTACAGGTCCAGCCTTCGGTCTGCTCTTCAGCAGACTGCTCAATGGATTTGAAGATCCGTCCCTGCAGCGCAGCGGACAGCCATTCAAAGCGCTCCTGCTGCTGGGGTAGTTCTCCGTTCACGCGGTACTGGGCAAAACTGACGGTATTTGAATAGACTCCCATGGTAGTAAACGTATTCCTTTCAGGTTGCAGCAGGTGCTGCTTCAGCATATCCGGCCAAGAGATAACAGCCGTTTTTTTCGGGTCGATATCTATAGCACGATTTGCAGCAGATTGGTATGGCCCAGTAACTTCTGGAGGTATACGACAGTGGGGACGGGACTGCAGCGGTATGGATACTTAAAATCGATTGCAGCAATTGATAAATGCAGATGCTGCGCTATACTCTGGCAAATGAAGCGGTAGACCAGCACCCAGGAGTCTCTATTATTTCGCACCAAACCCCTCCAAACTTCCCCTTGTCAGGGGAGACGTAAAGGCTTCCCCCCTGACAAGGGGGGATTGAGGGGGGTTGATTTTAGCTGTTACGCTGTACTAGCAGAAGTAGGCTTGATCTATCCTGAGAGCTTACATTTACAGATTAAACCGCAAGGAGCGCATTACATGAAGTATAAGTTTCTTCTGATTACCGGAGTACTACTTTTTTCTATTATATTAGCCATTTCCCCGTTTTACATCAGAGAAAACATTTTCAAGGCCTACAAAATCCCTTCAAAAAGTATGGAACCGACACTGCTTGTTGGTGATCATATCCTCGTTGACCGGAGCCAGCCAGCGCGCTCCCCCAAACGAGGAGACATCATTGTCTTTAAATATCCTGAGTCCCCGTCGAAAGAATTTGTAATGCGTGTTGTTGCGTTAAGCGGAGATACGATTGAAATTAAAGACAAAATCTTCTACTTAAACGGCAAAATACTGCCTGAATCTTATGCTGTTCATCAAGAAGAGACACTATTCCCGCCAGACCAAAACCCAAGAGACAATCTGAAACCCACTAAAATACCAAATGATTCTTATTTTGTGTTGGGTGACAATCGAGACAGAAGCTATGACAGCCGTTTTTGGGGCATCGTTTCCAAGGACAAGCTAAGTGGAACGGTAAAATCAATCTATTGGTCGTGGGACAATGCCAATGGAGCAGTACGCTGGGACAGAATCGGCAAGAATGTTCATTGAACCGCCTAAATGATAGGATTAATGAGCAGCTGAATAAAACGCACCACAAAAAGGGGCTATATGATTAACAGTAACGGTAACATTATGGGCGACTGGGACGCTGTTTAACTGTTCATTAAAATCTAAACCTTGGAGGAGCCAAAACTATTATGACTAATACTGGACTCCTCGCTGTTTCATGTGGGTATCCTGAAATCGAGCGTTTCCACAATAAAGGGAAATCCTCGGGATCAAACTTACACTCTTGACAAAATCGAGAACCGAGCGCCCTTGATGGGCGTAAAAAATCACAAAGGAGAAATAACATGAAAATACTGATATTGAGTTTTTGCCTTCTTTCCCTTACTTCCACCACTTACGCTGGATTATTTGAAAAAAGCGTGAGCAGTACATTAAAATCCACATCCAAAGAAATCAATAAAAGTTTACCGGTGCAAGTTGACAGAGAAAAAATACTTGAATCGACCGTAGCCATTAAAAACGTATTAATATTCAAATACAAGATCACCGATGATTCCAAATTCAAAAACCCCAGATTCGATATAAGCCAATACACATACCATTTAAGAAACTCCCTTGGCGAATCAACGTGTAGAGACCAAGGATCTTATGCCCTCTTAAAGCGCGGCGCTTCTTACAACTATATCTACATAAATCAATACGGCCAAAAACTGCTTGATTTCACTTTGACAGGACAAGAATGTGCAAATTATTTAGCTGGCCGCTAAATAAGAAAGGAAGTTGCTTCGCAACCAATCACCGTAGGTTAACGGGAGTTGGCAGAAGCAAGAATATGATGACAACAGAGCAGCGGGTTAATGAATTGGGCTATCCATGCCTTATCGTGTATCAATATTTTACTGCTGCAAATGCAATTCGATGCATAGAGACGCGCAGACTCAGAATTTCGACCATTCATGACCTTAACGATCCATTCGAAGTTCGCCCCGTCCTGAATGGGGCAGACCCGAACGAGAGAGCTGACCAAGAACGTTTCCTGCTTGAATGGAGAAAACGAATGGCCCAAGAAGTCGGCTTGCTATGCTTTTCGGCAACAAAGACAAATCCTCTCATCTGGTCGCATTATGCGGATCGTCACCGTGGCATTGCAATTGGATTCGAATACACCGTTGATAACAGCAGGTTGCTCCCCGTGAGCTATCCAGAAAACAACGAGCGGCCAATCGTGGATTTCTCGGATACATCAAGTACTTCAACAGAAAAAGGACAAGAAATCTTTTTCACAAAGGCAAAAGACTGGAAATACGAAGAAGAATACCGAGAACTCGTCGCAATTCGGGATTGCCAAGCTTCAGAAGGTTCCTATTTTACAACCCATATCGTTTGGAACCATATGGGGCAACAACAACGAGTACCCAAAGAAGTCATTCTAGGCGCTCATTGTACTGTGTGTTCCTCATATATCCGCAAAACTTTGGTCCAGAGCGGATTTATAGATGTCGCTGTGATGAAGGCTCGTCTGAGCGAAGACAAATACTCGGTCAATTCCGAGACCGCACCATGAAGTGTTAACTCTCCATTTCCTTTTTAGGTATAGGTAGAATGATGTTGCCAACCAGACAGTTTGACTACGCCCGCCTGAAAAATCTAGGGGGTCAGATGGGGCTTGACATATTGACTTTTCAGCAAATAGCAAAAAGGCAAGCCTGCCTCACAGACTTTCCCGGTCGGCCTTATAACGTTGGAAAACAAGAGAGAAATAAAATAGCAAGAAGGAAAGGGCCTGAGTTTATGCCCCGACCTCATGCATCGGTTGTATGGTGATGGTCAGTCCCATACCATGAAGAACATTAAAAAGGCTGGTAAGCTCCGGATTGCCACGTTTGGAAAGCATCTGGTAAAGACTTTCGCGTTTTACATGTGATCTTTCGGCAATTGCCGTCATGCCGCCGTTAGCCTGCGCCACTTCCCGCAAGGCTAGAAGCATCGCTGATTTGTCACCTTCTTCCAAAATTGCATTCAAATATGCAGCAGCATTTTCGGGGGATTTCAGCCATTCATGAAGATCGGATTCGTAGTCGGTCATATGTTTCATTTTCGTTGCTCCTGATGGTTTTTCCAAAACCGTTGGGCGTTTTCTATATCGCGCTGTTGAGTCCGTTTGTCGCCGCCGCACAGAAGGAGAACAACCGTTCCATTGTCAATCGCGTAATAAACACGGTAACCGGGGCCATGATCTATCTTCAGTTCCACAACACCTTCACCGACGTTGCGGACGGCACCAAAATTACCTGCCCTTACCCGCGTTAAGCGAGCGCGGATGCGTACTGCCGCGATTTGGTCACGCAAATCATTGAGCCATTCCCGGAATGGTTTGTTTCCAGTTTCATCGGTGTAATACGCTATTCTGAATGGTTCTGTTTGCATTAACAACAATGTAAGTTATATCTTACATCGTGTCAAACAATTAACTTAGGCGGGGTTCCAACCATCGGCAACACCGGGCCAAAACCGCCGTTGTTCTGCCACCCCGTTAGAAGGCAAAAAATGACCCCGGAACTTCCAAAACCTGATGATCATGTAACTCCGTGGTTGCTGAAATGGATTTTCTTGCCGCTGTTTGGAGGCGCCCTTTTAATCGCTTTTGGAGGGGTCCAGATAAATTCATGGAAATGCACACGGGAAGCGAAAAGACAGGGATACTTGCAAGGCAACTATATTCCGGCAGACAGGGTAGGAGTTGGTGAAGCGTGCATCTGCAAGGAGAAATTGAGACCAGACGGCACGGTGGATGCCACCGCACAATTAGTCATTGATCTTGAACACCAGAAACTTACTTGGTAAACACAGACTAAGACGCCATCAAAAGCCGTCGGACCGGTTGCCAC
>DAIQQT010000412.1:0-2281 GCA_036786685.1 Trichlorobacter sp. | reverse complement strand
AGTGCTGCATCACTTTCCGCCAGTACTCCTCCCAACGAACCAAATGGGGTGCGCCGGCCTTCTATGACATATACCTCTGTACTCATGAAAAGCCTCCTGGTTGATTTAGGCAAAATCTATATTCCGTTTACGTTCATGTCAATTAAAAAAGAAACTTTTTTATATTTTTGTGTTTTCGCTTTTAACTACTCTGGTCTGTAGGGTGGAATATTCTGCGTTAGAACAGTTATAAGAGCATAGTAAGACTGTGGTAAATTTCCTATAAATAGACTATATCATCTGCAATATTGGTTAGTTTCATGCCGCCGGCATCAGTAACAGCAAAGGTGTTCTCAATACCGACAACCCCTCTGCCAGGGAAGACAAACTTTGGTTCAATTGCGATGACATTGCCCACTTGGAGAGGCATTTTAAACCCTTGTGCAATAATGGGAAGTTCATCAAGCTCAAGCCCTACTCCATGACCAACGAATTTAGCCTGTTCACCAGGCATCCCCATAAAATTAGGTCCGAAACCCGACGATTCGGCAATAGCGAGGGTTTGATGAAACAATTCTTCACAGACAGCACCTGGCTTGAGCGCTTTCTGAAGATGATTTTGAATTTCTAGTGAGACCTCAAACGCACGCTGCAAATCATCTTCAAGCTGGCCAACTACAAATATTCTCGTCATGTCAGTGATATAACCGTTGTACACACCTGTGTAATCTATAAGAATAGGTGCATTCTCGTGCAAGATATCCCCTGATGACCCATGGGGAGCCGCATTTGACAGACCCTTGCCGGTAACTGCACCATCAAAAAAACCATAGGTTGCACCTCCGCCAGAAACCGCTAACCCCTGAAACAGTTCCTGATTAAACGCGCGCATCCGTATGTATCCTTCACTTCCGGCTTTACGTAGTCGCAATTCAAAATCTGCCGCCAGTTCAAGTTCAGTCATTCCGAGACTCAGGAATTGAGGCACCTGCTCGAAGATTGAACAAAGTGTTATTGCGCTTTGCTGCAACTGTTCAAGTTCATACGCAGATTTGACCGAACGGATTGAACGATAAGGTGCAGTAATATCGATAAAATTACGCCCTGGCAGTAGCTTGGTATAAAAGTGCAACTGCTGAACTGGCGTAACGTCGAACGTCATGCCAATCTTTGTTGCAGACACTGGGATGACGGATGAGAACTCCTTGCTGGACGGGAACTGGCGAATATCCTCTAGCGGGCTTTCCTCCTTGGCTCGTGCAAAACTCTTACGAACCAGCAGGAGCGGCTCGCCATCAGTGGGTATCCACAAAGAAGCATTTTGGCGTGTACCGGTAAAGTAATAGACATCGATCGGATAGATGAACAATGCTCCGTCAAGCTCTTGCTCTTTAAGCTTTAACTGCATTTTTGTAATGCGTTCACATATTTCAGACTTAATTAGCATATACTTTTGCTCCTTTGCCTTACAGTCAGCTATTCGGCCAGCAATCATAAAACACTATTTCTTCGAGTTCTTTTCGGGGGCGGGCTTTGGGCTCCTGATCAGGATAGCCCAAGGGGGTTACACCTACGACTCTGATCTGCTCAGGTATATCGAACGCATTTTTTATTGCCTGCTCATCATACCAACCCATCCAGCACGTACCGAGACCAACCGCGTGGGCGGCAAGGCAGAGATGTTCGAATGCAATTGCAGCATCTGCAATATAGTAGGCAATGCCGTTTTCAATATCTGATTCCGACGGGTCGGCACAGACCACCACAGCCACAGGTGCTGCTGCAATAGCTTTCTTTCCGGGGTTATCATCGGGGAAAGCTGCTAAGAGGGTTTGCCGATCCGGCTGTTCCCTGATAACCAAAAACCGCCAACACTGCATGTTTTTCCAGGAGGGAGCTAATCTGGCCGCATGCAGCACCTGCTCAATCTTCTCCTGTTCAACAGGCATATCTTTGTATTTACGAATACTGCGCCTATCCCTGATTACTTGAAAAATACCACTGCGACAATAGCCCGTGCGATCATCGAATAAATTCTGACCTGCACCACATTGACCATGATGACGATGATCCCGAATCCCAGTCCCAGGAAGACAATTTGCCTGACCAGGAAGTGAAAGGTATTTCCCCCGGCCTGCCGGAAGGCCAGGGCTCCGGTGGCGCTGTAGACGATCAGCAGCGAGAGCATCGACAGCAGCAGGAGCAGGATCCAGAGGATCTTGTCTCCCCTGATGAGTTTCCTGGTGTTGATTTTCATCGCGGGGTGGTCAGAGGTTGCGTACTTCCTGTTTAAACTGATGGC
>DAIQQT010000043.1:0-11975 GCA_036786685.1 Trichlorobacter sp. | reverse complement strand
AAAAGTAGCGCAGCGCAGTGATGGCACGGGGGCAGGCCTGAATTTCATCAATAAAGAGAAGGGTCTTGCCCGGCGTAATCTTTTGCCGAAGCAGCACTTCCAGGTCTGAGCAGATCCGCGCTGCACTCAGATCACCATCAAACAGCTTGCGTAGTTGGGGGTTACGCTCCAGATCCACCACCAGCAGCGACTCAAAGGAGCTTTTCCCAAACTCTTTGACTGACCAGGTCTTACCGACCTGTCGTGCTCCCCGCAGAATCAAAGGCTTACGACGCGCACCATCCTTCCAGCGCTTCAGCTGTGCCTCAATAAATCGTTGCATACAAAACCACCTTGCAAGGCTGAATTTAAAATTACAAAACAATTATTGTTTTATCGATTAAAAAATACAAGGCAATTTTAAATAGGACATAATTTTCATTGATGACACCAGCACTACGACTCTACTTCACCCGATCCAGTTTCAGGTTAACCGTAAGAACATTTACCCGTGCCGCACCCAGAATACCCAACTGTGGTTGTTCCGTAGCCTCCTGAATCAGTTTCAGCACCGTTGTTTCCGGGATACCGCGAGCCGTGACAATCCGTGGCACCTGCAGCCGGGCAGCCTGAGGCGAGATATGCGGATCAAGGCCGCTGGCCGAGGCCTGCACCAGTTCGGCCGGGATTGGGCCGGTAATGCCGCTGTCACGCAGCATCTTGACCCGCCCGGCAACTATCTTGAGGTAGTCCGGGTTGGTTGAGCCGCTGTTGGAGCCACCGGAGGCAGCCGGGTTGTAGCCAAACTCTGCCGTGGCCGATGGGCGCGGCCAGAGGTATTTGGGGTCAGAGAACGGCTGGCCGATCAGGCTGGAGCCGATCTCTTTGCCTGTCTTGTCGATAATCAAGCTGCCCTTGGCCTGATCCGGAAACAGGGCGTGGGCAAGGCCGGTTACCAGGGCCGGATAGATGCCGCCGCAGATGATGGTGAACATGATAAACAGCAGGATAGCTGGTTTGAGATCTTTCATGGTTTTGCTCCTAAAAACTTTAATGGACCGCAGATAACGCGGATTGAACGGATTAACACGGATTTAAAATCAAAAATCTTGTTTTGGTTTTAAACCTTAAAATTAATGCCTTTATCCGCGTATATCCGCCTAATCCGTATCATCCGCGTGCTATCAAACAAAGACCGCTATCACCATATCAATCGCCTTGATCCCCGCAAACGGTGTGATGATCCCCCCCAGCCCGTAAATCAGCAGGTTATGGATCAACAGCTTTTCGGCAGGCAAGGCCCGGAATTTGGTCCCTTTCAGGGCCAGCGGCACCAGCAGCGGAATGATCAGGGCATTGAAGATCACGGCCGAGAGGATGGCGCTGTAGGGGCTGGCCAGCCCCATCACGTTCAGTACCCCCAGTCGGGGATAGATTGAGAGCAGGGCGGCCGGGATGATGGCAAAGTACTTGGCAATGTCGTTGGAGATGCTGAAGGTGGTCAGGTTGCCGCGGGTCATCAGGATCTGCTTGCCCACCTCTACGATATCCAGCAGCTTTGTGGGGTTGGAATCCAGATCAATAATATTTGCTGCCTCCCGGGCTGGTTGGGTGCCGGTGTTCATGGCCACGGCAACATCTGCCTGGGCCAGTGCCGGGGCATCATTGGTGCCATCACCGGTCATGGCCACCATGAAGCCTGCCTCCTGATGGTCCTTGATCAGCCGTAGCTTGTCCTCCGGCTTGGCCTGGGCCAGGAAGTCATCCACCTGGGCCTCGGCTGCAATGGCTGCGGCGGTGAGCGGGTTGTCGCCGGTGATCATGATGGTCTTGATCCCCATGGAGCGCAGTTGCAGAAAGCGTTCCTGAATACCAGCCTTAACAATATCCTTCAGGTTGATCACCCCCAGAATAGCATCGTCCTTGCTGACCACCAGCGGGGTGGCTCCGGCACGGGCGATTCTGTCCACCAGATCGGCCAGTTCAGCAGGGATGCTGGTGGCACCAAGCTTCCTTGCAAAGGCGATAGTCGAGTCGGAGGCCCCCTTGCGGAATTGTTTCCCCTCCAGATTAAGGCCGGACAGACGGGTATCGGCGCTGAAGTCAATCACCTCGGCATCGGGCGACAGCTCTCTGCTCATGCCGTACTGCTGCTTTGCCAGGACAACCACGCTACGCCCTTCCGGGGTCTCATCGGCCAGGGAGGCCATCAGGGCAGCCTCGGCCAGCTCCTGCTCGCTGTGACCACCCACCGGGACAAAGGCCACGGCTTCGCGGTTGCCGTGGGTGATGGTGCCGGTCTTGTCCAGCAACAGCACGTTAACATCACCGGCCGCCTCAATGGCCCGGCCAGACAGGGCGATCACGTTTTTCTGAAACAGGCGATCCATTCCGGCAATGCCGATGGCTGGCAGCAAAGCCGCAATGGTGGTGGGGGCAAGGCAGACAAACAGGGCGGTCAGGATGGTCAGAGTGACCGGCGTCCCCTGCCCCGTGGCCTTAACACTGTAGATCGAGAGCGGCGCAATATTGGCGCAGACCAGCAGAAAGACCACGGTCAGGGCGATCAGCAGCACCTCCAGCGCCACCTCGTTAGGGGTCTTGCGCCGCTTGGCTCCTTCAATCAGGCCGATCATCCGATCCAGAAAGGTCTCGCCGGGGTTGGCGGTAATCCGCACGATGATGCTGTTGGCGATTACGGTGGTGCCACCGGTCACAGCGCTACGGTCGCCGCCTGACTCCCGGATCACCGGGGCTGATTCACCGGTTACGGCGGATTCATTCACCAGAGCTGCCCCTGCCACCACGTCACCATCGCCGGCAATCATATCGCCCGCCTCCACCAGGATGCAGTCTCCTTTGCGAAGCTGGCTGGCGCCAACCGTGGTTACGGCACTGTTAAACTCAGGTTTGGCAAGCTGTTTTGCGGTTACGTTGGTCCGGGATGAACGCAGGGAAGCGGCCCTTGCCTTGCCCCGCCCTTCAGCCAGCGCCTCGGCAAAGGTGGAAAAAATCACGGTCAACCAGAGCCAGGCTGAGACTGCGCCGGTAAACCAGGCCGGTTCCTGGTTGGCACCGGAGAGCGACAGGGCAAAGGTGACCAGGGTGATCAAACTGGCGATCTCCACGCAAAGCATGACCGGGTTGCGCCAAAGCACGCGGGGATCAAGTTTTTTAAGGGAATCAAGCAGTGCCCCCTGCAGCAGTTCTGTATCAAAGGCCGATTTTGGTTGTGGCATATGTTTGGACATCGTTTAGTTACCTCCCGACATGGCAAGCTGTTCCACGATCGGCCCCAAGGCCAGCGCCGGGAAGAAGGTCAGCGCACCAACGATCAGGATTACCAGGGTCAGCCAGATTGCAAACGCCAGCTTATCGGTAGGCAGAGTGCCCAGGCTGGGCGGCACATACTTTTTTCCGGCCAGGGAGCCTGCCATGGCCAGCACTGCTACAGCCGGGATATAGCGGCCAATGGTCATGGCCAAAGCGCCCAACAGGTTATAGAACGGCACGTTACCATTCAAACCGGCAAAGGCGCTGCCGTTATTGTTGGCCATGGAGGCAACGGCATACAGCACCTCGGACAGGCCGTGGGCACCGGGGTTGGCCACGGAAGCCATAGCAGCCGGACTGATCATCGCAATGCCGGACAGGATCAGCACCATCACACCGGCGATCAGGATAGTGACGATCGACAGCCACATCTCCTGCAGCTCGATCTTCTTGCCCAGATACTCCGGGGTGCGGCCGATCATCAGGCCGGAGACAAAGACCGCTATAATGGCGAAGGCCAGCATGGTGTAGAGCCCGGAACCGACCCCGCCAAACACGATCTCACCCAGCAACATCAGACTCATCGGGATCATCCCCCCCAGCGGGGTCAGGGAATCGTGCATGCTGTTAACTGCGCCGCAGGAGGTGGCTGTGGTGGTCACGGTAAACAGGTTGCTGGCAACCATGCCGAAACGGACCTCTTTTCCTTCCAGATTGCCCCCCGTAACGCCAAGTTTGCTAACCAACGGATTACCGGCCTGCTCAACCCCCTGCAGAAGAGTGAAACAGAGCAGCAAGAGGAAGGTCATCACCCCCAGCAGCATCCAGCCCTGGCGGGTGTTTCCCACCATCAGACCGAAGGTGTAGGTCAGCGAAGCCGGGATCAGCAGGATCAGCAGGATCTCCACAAAATTGGAAAACGGGGTGGGGTTCTCAAAGGGGTGAGCAGAATTGGCGTTAAAAAAGCCGCCGCCATTGGTTCCCAGCTCTTTGATCGCTTCCTGTGAAGCAACCGGCCCCATCGGGATGGTGACCGATTTCACCGCGAGCCCCTGACTGTTCTGAGAAGCCTGCAGTAACGGAACCGTCTTGTAGGGAGAGAAGTTCTGGATCACCCCCTGAGAGACCAGCAGGATCGCGGCGATGAACGAGAGCGGCAGCAGGATATAGAGGATGCTGCGGGTCAGATCCACCCAGAAGTTACCGATGGTATCAGACCTGCGGCGGCTGAAACCGCGGATCAGGACAATCACAATCGCCATGTCTGTGGCAGCAGAGGCGAAGTTATGCAGGCCAAAACCGGCCATCTGGGTCAGGTAGCTGGCGGCCTGCTCGCCGGAATAGTTCTGCCAGTTGGTGTTAGTGGTAAAGCTTACGGCGGTATTCAGGGCCAGTTGCCAACTGAAGGGGGGCAGTTTCTGGGGGTTCAGCGGCAGCAGGTGCTGGGTCAGCAGCAGCACAAACAGCCCGGCAAACAGCACCAAATTGAAGAACAGCATGGCAGCGGCATAGCGTTTCCAGCCCATTTCTTCATCCGGTTGTACCCCGCAGCTCCGGTAGATCAGACGTTCAACCTGAGCCAGAAGAGGCAAAAACAGATTGCGTTCCCCCTGATAGACCCGCGCCATGAAACTGCCCAGCGGCCTGACCAGCGCCAGCAGGATCAACAGCAGAAACAGCGGTTGCACCAGTTCAACCAGAATCTGATTCATTGCCTTCTCCCCAGCAACAGTTGACGGGCCAACGCTGTCGGCAACAACTCCCAACGCTGGGCCGTGCTATCGAACACCGGCACCTGACCGGTGTCATACTCCGGCGGAGCAATCGTGGTGACACCTCCCACATAGACAAGTGTAGCACTATCTGCAAAGATTTCACCTTCGTACAGCCCGGTATCTTCGTTAAACTGGTATGCCTTCATGGTGCCTGGCCTCCTGCTACACTTTGATCCTGCATGATCAAAGCGTAGCAACCGAGCGATCAATTTGGTGTCAAAACCGGGGCCAGGGATGTAAAGAAGCCATCAAGATTATTTTACTCTTTAGCCAAACCTGTTACCATGTCTCCCATTTCCAAGAATGGAGTTTCAGATGTCACAGCCGGTTGTTGCCCTGAAGATTGATGTTGATACCTATGTCGGCACCCGTGACGGCGTGCCGGTACTGCTGGATCTGCTGGCCCGCCATGCTGCCCGCGGCACCTTTTATTTCTGTCTGGGGCCGGACCACACCGGCCGTGCCCTGCGCCGCATCTTTACCCACAAAGGCTTTCTGCAGAAGGCACTGCGTTCCGGCGCTCCCTCAGCCTACGGCATCAAGACCATGCTTTATGGTGTCTTGCTGCCGGGACCGGTGATCTACCAAAAATGTGGCGAGATTTTGAAACAGACTGAACAACAGGGGCACGAAGTGGGGATTCATGCCTGGGACCATACCAACTGGCATGACTTTCTGCTTAAAAGCGACCTTGGTTTTGTCAAATCAGAACTGGGCCAGGCAGCCAAGGGATTCAAGCAGGTCTTTGATCGACTGACCACCACCACGGCAGCGCCCGGCTGGACCGTTTCAGCGGACTCCCTGGCCCTGCAGGATCAGATGGGACTCTCCTATTGCAGCGACAGCCGGGGCAGCCATCCCTTTTATCCGGTCATGAATGGCCAACGTTTCTCCACCCTGCAAATCCCCACCACCCTGCCCACAGCCGATGAGCTGCTGGGCCGTGACGGCCTGACCCCGGACGATCTGCCCGAGTACTATCTGCAGCAGCTAAAACCTGGTCTGAACGTACTGACCATCCACACCGAGTTGGAGGGGGGCGTAATCCGCAATTCCTTCAGCCGCCTGCTGGAACTGCTGCAGCACAACAACATCTCCTGCATCACGCTGGCCGAGGCCAGAGAACAGATTGCTGATGCTCCTGCCTGTCAACTCAGTATGGGGATGATTACAGGTCGCTCCCTGCCGGTGGCGCTGCAGGGCACCGAGGTAGCAGCATGAAAGCACGCTTTTTCAAAGTAGAACGCAGCCAGCACGCCTACCTGACCTTTATCACTGAATCCTACGAAGGACTCTGCACCGTCAGCACGGTTGACAACAAGAATGGCATTATACGGGTTCTTGCCCCGGAAGGACGGGAAGATGAGTTAGAGGGGTTGATTCATGCCCTGCAGGAAGAGATCGGGATGGAGGAGATCATTGATTATGAATAGCACGCGGATGACGCGGATTTTGGCTGATTTACACGGATTCAAAAATCGTGTTGCAAGGGCATTTGAAGCACGAAGCAACAGTGCAACAGAGAAGAACAAAAAAGGTATAATTATTTTCCCGATTTTGACTTTCTGTTTTTCCCCTTCTTTTCTTGTTTTTTGGCCTTTATCCCGTTTTTACCCTTTTTTATCCGCGATCATCCGCCCGATCCGCGTCATCAGCGTGCTATTAGCCTTGCTACTCGGTTGCATCACGCTCAAGACTGCAGTAGCCGAGGTCATCCCCGGCATCGACATCCTGGCTCGCCGAAATTTTGATCTGCTGCAAGGCAAGCGGGTCGGCCTGATCACCAACAACACCGGTCGTTCGTTAAACGGCACCAGCAGTATTGATCTGCTGGCAAAAGCGCCCGGAGTCCAACTGGTGGCGCTTTTTTCGCCGGAGCACGGCATCCGGGGTGATTCCGATGTCAAACTCTCCTCGGCAACAGACCAGCGGACCGGCCTGCCTATTTACTCGCTTTATGGCAAAAGCTGCCGCCCCACACCGGAGATGATGACCAACATTCAGGTGCTGGTTTTTGATATCCAGGATATCGGCGCCCGCTTCTACACCTACATCGGCACCCTGCACCATGCCCTGCTGGCAGCCAGACAGCAGGGGATTCCGCTGGTGGTGCTGGATCGTCCCAATCCACTGGGGGGCCTGGCGGTTGAAGGGGCTGTGCCTGATGCTGGCGAGATCTCCCGCAGGATTGCTACAGATAAAACCGGCTGTCGTTCTCTGACCGTGACCCATCCGATCCCCACCCGCCACGGCCTGACTATTGGCGAACTGGCCCGACTGATCAACACAGAGGCCGGTATCAACGCAAACCTGCAGGTGGTGTCTATCGAGGGCTGGAAACGGGAACTGCTCTGGCAGGACACCAGGCTTGCCTGGGTCAACCCATCCCCCAACATGAAAGACCCGACCGCTGCCCTGCTCTACCCTGGGTTTGGGCCGCTGGAGGCCACCAACCTTTCGGTGGCACGGGGGACTGGCAAGCCATTCCATCGCTACGGCGCACCGTGGCTTGATCCAGCAGCAGTCCTGAAAAATCTGCCACCTCTTCCAGGGCTCAGATTCAGCGCCACCAGCTTTACCCCCACCGCCCCCGGTCATCCCTATCAGGGCAAGCCCTGCAACGGCATAGAAGTGACCATCACAGACCTGAAGGCAGCCAATCTCCCGCTGGCCGGGCTCTATCTGGTTCGCGCCATCCAGCAGGCACATCCGAAACAGTACCATGTTGCCGGAGGCTTCTACGGTATGCTGGGAGATAATCAGGCCTGGAAACTGTTACGTGAGGGAATTGCACCGGAGCGGATCATGATCCGTTGGCAGGGAGGTATTGAGCAGTTCAAAAAACTGAGAGAGAAGTATCTGCTGTACTAAACAGGCTAACAGGTTGTTGAAAAACGTCATGAGGAAGCACGGCTACAAGGCGCACGGAGCACAGCGACTGAGACATAACATTTAGTTAGACGAAGAAGCGAGCACCGCGCAACGCCGTAGACGGGCTCCGCAGTAGTTTTTTTCAACAGCCTGTTAAAAATCAACCAGCCATCGCTCCGCTTCTTTTCTGATCTTCAGATTGGCAGGCGGCAGTTTCTGCAGCCGTGCCATCAGTTCATCACCCTTTTTCCCGCTAAGCAGGGTTGACTGAAACCCGACCTCTTTATGCAGGATATTGACCGGCAGCAGTTCTGCGGTTCGCTTGTCACCGTCAAAGCGCAGCCGCACCAGCAGAGTACGGTCAGCGATCCGGCTCTTGTGGGCAAAGGCAAAGTTCCCCAGGCTGTAAAAAATAATTCCCCGTTTGTAGCGTTCAATCCCCTGCAGGATGTGGGGATGATGGCCGATCACCGCATCTGCCCCGGCATCAATCATCACCCGCCCCAGACGGGGTTGATACTCACGCAACCGGGTCTTGCCCTCTTCGCCCCAGTGTACCGCAACCAGCACGATGGCTGCCTGCTTGCGGGCTGCCGCTATATCATCCTTGACCATCTTTTCCATCAGCGGAGCCGTACCGGCACGCTTATCGCCAGCCCAGAACTCCAGCGGCAGGGTCAGTGAATAGCCCAATAAAGCCACCTTGGTGCCGCGAATGTCGTAGACCACTACCTTACGGGCAGCAGTCAGATTTTCGCCAGCGCCAACATGGCCGATGCCGGCCTTGTCCAACTGCTGCAGGGTATCCAGCAGCCCCTGTGAACCGTAGTCCATACTGTGATTATTGGCCAGGGTCACGGTGGTGATACCGGCCTTTTTCAAGGCGGCAACGGCCTGCGGCCTGACCCGGAAACGATATTTCTTGTCAACAAACTCGGTGCCGCGACCGGTCAGCGGCGCTTCCAGGTTAATCAGCGTAATATCACCCTTTTTCAGCTCCGGGGCGATCTTTGCAAAGGGATGAAAGTAGCCATCCTGCGCCATCTGCTGCTCCCAGCGCCCCCCCAGCATCACATCACCGGCAGCCTGGATCACGACCTCCCCGGCACCTGCCGGCAGAACAGTAAGCAGCAGCACCAGAAGAGAGCAGAATAGCATCTTGAGTTGGGATTCAGGACCGGTTTTACGTTGACGGTAATAGTTCATAAGTGCTAGATAGTACACCTTCATATCGAAAGAACCAAAGGAATTTCCCATGCTTGACGTGAAATTTATCCGTGACAACCTTGACCAGGCCGAGGCCGCCCTTGCCACCCGTGGCGGCGCCATCTCGCTGGCCCGTTTCCGTGAACTGGATGCACAGCGCCGCAAACTGCTGACCGAGAGCGAAACCCTCAAGGCGTTGAAGAACAGCGTCTCCGAAGAGATTGCCAAGGTGAAGGACAAGAGTACGGTCAAAGACAAGATTGCCGAGATGAAAGAAGTCTCTGCCAAAATTAAAACCTTTGATGATGAGTTGAAGATTGTCGAGGAAGAGTTTGACACCCTGCTGATGACCATTCCCAACCTGCCGCACCCAACCACGCCGGTTGGCAAGTCGGAAGAAGAAAACGTGATTGTGCGTAGCTGGGGCAGCCTGCCAGAAATGGCATTTGAACCCAAACCGCACTGGGATCTGGCAGAAGAACTGGATATCCTTGATTTTGAACGGGCCGCCAAGATCACCGGCGCCCGCTTTTGCCTCTCCAAAGGGGCCGGGGCGCGACTGGAACGGGCCCTGATCAGCTTTATGCTGGACCTGCACAGCACGGAACACGGCTATACCGAGGTACTGCCCCCCTTCATGGTCAACCGGGCCAGCATGACCGGCACCGGACAGTTGCCCAAGTTTGAAGAGGATCTGTTCCGCCTGATGGATCCTGAATACTTCCTGATCCCCACCGCCGAGGTGCCGGTTACCAACATCCACCGCGATGAAATCCTGAAAAAATCAGATCTGCCGATCAGCTACACCGCCTACACCCCCTGCTTCCGCAGAGAGGCCGGTTCCTATGGCAAGGACACCCGCGGCCTGATCCGTCAGCACCAGTTTAACAAGGTGGAACTGGTTAAATTTGTCCACCCGGATGAATCCCTGGCAGAACTGGAAAAGCTGACCGGCCATGCCGAAAAGGTGCTGCAACTGCTGGAGCTGCCCTACCGTGTCATGGCGCTCTGTTCCGGCGATATCGGCTTTTCAGCCTGCAAGACCTATGACCTCGAAGTCTGGCTGCCCAGCCAGAATACCTACCGTGAGATCTCCTCCTGCAGCAGTTTTGGTGATTTCCAGGCCCGCCGGGCCGGTATCCGCTTCAGGGAAGATGAAAAAAGCAAACCGGAATTTGTCCACACCCTGAACGGTTCCGGTCTGGCTGTTGGCCGGACTTTGGTGGCTATTCTGGAGAACCACCAGCAGGCCGATGGTTCCATTGTTATCCCTGCTGCATTGCGCCCCTACATGGGGGGAATGGAAAAAATCACCAATTAGGGGCTTGAGCTTCTGCCCCAAAGTATGCTAGAAAGCATACCTCTTCTACGGAGGGGTTGCCGAGTGGTTTAAGGCACCGGTCTTGAAAACCGGCGACGGGCAACTGTCCGTGAGTTCGAATCTCACCCCCTCCGCCAGATATATATCCGGATAAGTCCGGTGCAGTATAAAAAGCCTCGTATTTACGGGGCTTTTTCTTTACCTATTGTCCAATTGAATCCAGAACGATATGCTTGTGTCCAGTGCTTTTGATGGTATGATTGTTGGTAGTCATCCATACCATCAAAACAAATACCACCAAAAGGGGCGCCAGCATGCCCAAAAGAATAGCACCACTAACAGACCTCCAAGTAAGCAAGGCAAAACCAAAACCCGATGAATACAAGCTGTCAGACGGCGGTGGCCTACACTTACTAGTCACCCCATCTGGCGGTAAGCTCTGGCGATTACAGTACCGCTTTGGCGGCAAGCAAAAAACACTTGCCATGGGTCAATACCCCGCCGTCTCCCTAGCTGACGCGCGTCAGCGCCGAGAAGACGCACGAAAGTTATTGGCAAGCAGCCAAGACCCTGCAGTGGTCAAAAAACATCAGAGGGCCATTGAAGAGGAGCAGGCCGCTATTGCAGGAGCTACATTTGAGGTGGTAGCACGTGAATGGTTTGCCAAAAATGAGCCTGTGTGGTCAACCGGCCATGCTACTACTGTAATCAACCGATTGAATCACGACGTATTCCCTTACCTAGGTGAAAAGCCTGTTAGCGAGATAAAAACGGCGGACGTTCGCTCTGTCCTCCTAAAGATCGGGGCACGTGGTGCCACAGAGACCGGGCAGCGTGTAAAAATTATCTTTGGGCAGATATTCAGGTATGCAATAGGACAAGGCCTGATTGAGCATGACCCCTCTGTCGCACTGAGACCTTCAGAGCTGTTTGCAAAGCGTGAGCCTGGTCATCACGCAGCAATTACCGACCCAAAAGAGCTTGCTCCACTTCTTAGGGCGATAGACTGTTATCAAGGGACCGCTGTTGTTAAGGCGGCACTTCGGCTATTACCGATGCTTTTTGTTCGTCCCGGCGAACTCCAGAAAATGAAATGGTCAGAAGTTGATCTTAACACTTCTGAATGGCGCTACCTTGTCACCAAAACAAAAACATTGCACACAGTCCCCCTGCCACAACAGGCCATTGCAATTCTACAAAAATTGCAGCCTGTAACTGGCAGCGGCCAATACGTTTTTTCTGGTCGGACAGCAGCCCGCCCCATGAGCAACATGGCCATGACTGCTGCGCTTGACTATATAGGCTACAGAGACCGCCAAACGCCACATGGGTTCCGAGCCACAGCCCGTACAATTTTGGATGAAGTGCTAGGATTCCGTCCTGATTATATTGAGCACCAGTTGGCCCATTCTGTTCGTGATCCCTTGGGGCGCGCCTACAATAGGACGACCCATCTGGAGGAGCGCCGCAAGATGATGCAAGCCTGGGCGGACTATCTAGCAGGCTGTTGAAAATTGCCTCGATTTGAGGCCATTTCAACCAGCTGGTTG